>CAMTWC010000034.1:0-32728 GCA_947085345.1 uncultured Gammaproteobacteria bacterium
CGTTGATGCGGCACTCGATGGCATGGCCCTTGAACTGGATGTCCTTTTGCTTCCACGGCAGTTTTTCGCCGGCGGCGACGCGGATCTGGGTTTGCACGATGTCGATGCCGGTGATGAACTCGGTCACCGGGTGCTCGACCTGCACCCGGGTGTTCATCTCGATGAAGTAGAACTCGCCGTTTTCATACAGGAACTCGAAGGTGCCGGCGCCGCGATAGCCGATCTTGCGGCAGGCCTCGGCGCAGCGCTCGCCGATCTTCTCGATCACGCGGCGCGGAATGCCCGGTGCCGGCGCTTCCTCGATGATCTTCTGGTGGCGGCGCTGCATCGAGCAGTCGCGTTCGCCCAGGTGCACCGCGTTGCCGTGCTCGTCGGCGAGGATCTGGATCTCGACGTGGCGCGGCGTCTGCAGGAATTTTTCCATGTACACCATGGGGTTGCCGAAGGCGGTCCCGGCTTCGGTCTTGGTCATGGTGACCGCGGTGAGCAGCGCGGCTTCGGTGTGCACCACGCGCATGCCGCGGCCGCCGCCGCCGCCGGCCGCCTTGATGATGACCGGATAGCCGATGCGCGCGGCGGTCTTGATGATCTCGTCGGGGTCGTCCGGCAGGGCGCCGTCCGAGCCCGGCACGCACGGGACCTTGGCCTCGATCATCGCCTGCTTGGCCGCCACCTTGTCGCCCATCAGGCGGATGTTGTCGGGGCGCGGGCCGATGAAGGTGAAGCCGGAGGATTCCACGCGCTCGGCAAAATCGGCGTTTTCCGACAGGAAGCCGTAGCCGGGATGGATCGCTTCGGCATCGGTAACCTCGGCGGCGGCGATGATGGACGGCACATGCAGATAGCTCTGCGCCGACGGTGCGGGGCCGATGCACACCGATTCGTCGGCCAGTTTCACGTATTTTGCGTCGCGGTCGGCTTCGGAATAGACGGCGACCGTCTTGATGCCCATTTCGCGGCAGGCGCGCTGGATGCGCAGCGCGATTTCGCCGCGGTTGGCGATAAGGATTTTTTCAAACATGGTGGCGTGAGGCTCGGTGAGGGGTGAGGGGAGAGGTGTGAGGGCGGTAGCGCCTGACTCCTAACGCCTGACGCCTTACCCAATAACAAACAGCGGCTCGCCGTACTCAACCGGCTGGCCGTTTTCGACCAGGATGGCCTTGATGACGCCGCCCTGATCCGCTTCGATTTCGTTCAGGAGCTTCATCGCTTCGATGATGCACAGCGTGTCGCCGGCATTGACGCTCTGGCCGACTTCGGCAAAGTTTTTGGAGCCGGGGGCGGGCGCGCGGTAGAACGTGCCGACCATGGGCGAACGCACGACGTGGCCTTCGGGCACCGCGTCCTCGGCCGGGGCGGCCGCCACCGGTGCGGCCGCCGGGGCGGGCGCCTGCATCATCTGGGGCGCGTGCGCCATCATCATCGGCGCGCCGGCGATGCTCTTCGCAATGCGGACCTTTTCTTCGCCTTCGGTGATTTCAAGCTCGGCGATGCCGGAGGCTTCGACCAGATCAATGAGCTTTTTCAGTTTTCTGAGATCCATGGGAGGTCCTGTTTTGGAGGTGGCGCAAGGCGAATTCCAGCGCCAGTTCGTAGCCGTGCGCGCCCAGACCGGACACCACGCCGACGGCGAGGTCGGAAACATACGAGTGGTGGCGGAAGGATTCGCGCGCGTAGATATTGGAAAGATGAACTTCGACGAACGGAATGGCCGTCCCGGCCAGTGCATCGCGCAGGGCGACGCTGGTGTGGGTGTAGCCCGCCGGGTTGATGACGATGAAGTCGACGTGATCGCGCGCAGCCTGGTGGATGCGGTCGATCAGGGCGCCTTCGTGATTGTTCTGGAAGGTCTCGACCTGGGCGCCGGCGGTTTCCCCGCGGCTGACCAGCGCGCGGTTGATGTCGTCGAGCGTGGCGAGGCCGTAGTGCTTGGGTTCGCGGCTGCCCAGCAAATTGAGGTTGGGGCCGTGCAAAACCAGCACTCGCGGGTGCAGGCTGGGGACCGATTTGGCTGCTGCGCGGCTGGTTCGTTTAGTCGTCATGGCGGCGAGTTTGCCGTAAATGAGGGTAAATTGTCCAGATATTGACGCTAAATCACAACTATGAGCCAATTTCGCGCAACGCGCTTTCGAGCGTGGCGCGCGGCAGCCGCCCCAGATGGCTCAGCGCGATGCTGCCGTCACGATCGAGCACGATCGTATAGGGGAGGGCGCCGCTCGGGTTGCCGAGTTGCCTGGCTAGGCTGTGTGCCGCCCCCTCGCCGATCAGGATCGGATAATTGACCGGCTGGCGCTGCAGAAACTGCGCGACATTGACCGGGTTGTCGATGGCGATGCCGACAAATTCCACCCCGCTGGCCCGGAATTGCGAGCGCAGGGCGACAAAATCCGGCATTTCCTCGCGGCACGGCGCGCACCAGCTGGCCCAGAAATTCAGCACCACCACCTGACCGCGCCATTGCGACATCGGCTGCTGCTGCCCCTCGTTGTCCGGAAAGCCGAGGTGCCAAAGGGCGGCAAGGGCGGGTGCCTCCGGCGCTTGCGGCGCATAGCGCGTCTGCGCCAGCCAGGCGCCGGCCGCCAGTGCGGCCAGGGCCAGAGGGATGGGGTAAAACCATTTTTTTTGCATGGACTGCGCTGCCTTCAAGTGCCAACGCCCCGCAAACGGGGCGATGGCGGGTGATTCAAGCATTCCAAAGGCCGTCCCGACAGGACGGCGCGAGTGCGTCCGTGCTTACAGCTCGCCGTAGGAATGCAGGCCCGACAGAAACATGTTGACGCCGATGAAGGCGAAGGTGGTGATGAACAGCCCGACCACCGCCCACCATGCCAGCATCGGGCCGCGCAGGCCCTTGACCAGACGGATATGCAGCCAGGCCGCGTAGTTCAGCCACACGATCAGCGCCCAGGTTTCCTTCGGGTCCCACGACCAGTAGCCGCCCCAGGCTTCGGCGGCCCACATCGCGCCGAGAATGGTGGCGATGGTGAAGAAGGCAAAGCCGATTGCGATGGACTTGTACATCACGTCGTCGATCACTTCCAGCCTGGGCAGGCGGCTGGCGAGGATGCCGCGGGCGGCAAGCAGGTAGGCCACACCGAGCATGGCGGCAATGGAGAAGCCGCCATAGCCGATGAAGTTGGCGGGAACGTGCAGCTTCATCCACCAGGACTTGAGCGCAGGCACCAGCGGCTGGATTTCGTGCGCGCCGCGGTCAAAGGTGTACCAGAGGATGAAGCCGACCGCCGCCGAAATCACCAGCAGCACGAAGGCGCCCATCTGCCGCGCCTGACAGCGCGCTTCGTAATACAGGTACATCATCGCGGTGATCAGGCAGAACAGTACGAACACCTCGTACAGGTTGGACACCGGAATATGGCCGACGTCGGCGCCGATCAGGTAGGACTCGTACCAGCGCACCATCAGGCCGATCCAGCCCATCGCCACCGCAGACCAGGTCAGCGCGCTGCCGGTTTTCAGCATGAAGTCCGAACGCGCCAGCAGGCCCGCCCAGTAGCTCAGCGTAGCCAGCCCGAACAGCGCGGACATCCACATGATGGCGGCCTGGCTGGAGATCAGGTATTTGAGGAAGAAGGCCTCTTCCATGCGCGCCAGGTTGCCCTGGTACTGGCTGATGGCGAACAGGCTGACGGCGCCGACCACGATGAACAGCGGCCGAAACGGTTTCCAGAACCAGCCGGACACCGCCAGCGAGGGAATCACCGCCAGCAGGATAGCTTTTTCATAGGGGTCCATGAAATCGCCGAAGCGCGACAGGGCATACAGGGCGCCTGCCGCGACGATGGCAGCAAACAGCCAGTCGAACCACGACAGGCGTTTCAACAGCGGGGCGGGTTGGTTGAGGGCGAGTTCCATTTTTGAGCCTCCGGATTATTTCGCGGGCGTGGACGCCTGTTGGGTCAGCGTGTCCAGTGCTTGCGCGTGTTGAGCAAATTCTTTTTCGAAATCGATGGTGTGCTTGGCCGACGACATGGCCAGCAGCGCGTGGCCCGGCTTGATGCGCAGCCACACCCGACGTTCGCGCACATAAAGCATGAAGAATACCCCGAGCGTCAGCAAAAGCGAACCGAGATAAACCACGTTCTTGCCAGGGGAACGGGTGAGTTGCAGCCCGCTGGCCTTCACCTCGTCGTACTGCATCAGTTGCAGATAGATCGGCGCGCCATAGACGAACAGGTCGCTCATGCTGTTGAGGGTGTCGCGCACCAGCCAGGCGGTGGCATCGTTGGCCTCGGGCGCGGGCAGGCCGGCCTGGCGGTTGGCGAGCTGCAGGGCCTCGAAGGCGGCGAGTTCGAGTATGCGCAGGTAGGTGCCTGCCGCTTTCTCACCCTCGGACGCGGGAACCCGCTCCTCGATGAAGCGGCCCAGCGACTGAAAGCCGCCTTCGGCAAACAGGGCCAACACCTGGCTGGCGCTGAACTTCAGCTTGTCCTCGATTTCCGTGCCCCAGGCATTTTCCGGCAGTGCCTGGCGGGCAAAGCGGGCGGCGATTTCGGGACGCAGTTCCGCATTCAGCAGCGCACCGCGCAGCCGCATGAAACTGTCGATGCTGCCGTCGGCATCGAGTGGCATGCGCAGATAGCGGTAAGACTCGGTCGGCGTTTCGCGCACGCCCGACATCAGGAACCAGCGGCCGTCGAGTTCCAGCGGCAGCATGTAGTTGGAAAACTCGCGCGCCTGGCCGCGCGCATCGCGCAGCTTGTACTGGAAGCTCGGGCCGACGTTGCGCAGATGCCGGTTGTCGCTGACCGGGCTGCCGCCGAGCACGCTCATGGTGTCGCCGGACGCCTCGATTTCGCCGCCCATGTTTTCGATGTTGAACGCCCGGAAATCGATGAACTCGACCGTGTAGTCGCCCGCCGTGCTGGTCAGCGTGGTGTCCTGGTGCACCGTGCCCTCGATGGGGAAGGGCGATGCCGAAGGCGCGAACAGGTTCCAGCCGCGCAGGGTCAGGCGGGTGCCGCCGTCGGCAAAGCTTGCCTGGTAGATGGCGACGCCGTCGTGGATCAGCGGGTGGTTGACGGCGATGGTCGCCTCGCGAATCTTGTTGCCGGCATGGTCGAACAGTTCAAGGTCGCTCTCGAAGCTCTTCGGCTGGCCGGTCGTGTAGTGCTCGATGCGGAACTGCTTCAGCGCCACCGTGAAGGGCAGCTCCTGCACCAGGTAGCCGTCGGCCACGTTGAGGAAGGCGACATCCGCGCTGGAACCCTCGGGGATCTGCACGCTGCCGCGAAACGAGGGGTTGGAGGGCGACAGGCGGGAAATGGCCGGCACCTGGCTTTGCGGGATGTCGCGCGTCTCGATCTTCTTGTAGCCCAGCACCTGCTGGGCCTTGAACACCAGATTGCCGTCCATCAGGCCGCCGATGCAAATGATCACGATGGCCGAATGCGCCAGAAAATAACCGAGGCGGTTCCAACTGCCGGCCTTGGCGGCAAGCAGCACGCCGTCCTCGCGCGGCAGGCTCCTCACCTTGTAGCCCTGGCCTTCCAGGTAGCGTTGCGCGCTGGCAGCGAGCGTCTCGGGCGGCTGTTCGGTGACCGCTTCGTGCTTGTGCTTGAACGCATTCAGCGATTGTTCGCTGACGTGCTCGCGGAAACTTTTCATTTCACGCGCGAAGTTCGGCGCATTGCGCCAGATGCAGACGCTGGTGGAGACGACGAGGAAGGTCAGGATGACCAAAAACCAGCCGGCGTGATAGACGTCGTATAGCCCCAGCTTTTCAAACACCTGAAACCAGAACGGCCCGAACTGGATGATGTAGTTGGCGTACGGTTCGGCCTGCTTCAGCACGGTACCGATAATGGAGGCGACCGCGAGAATGGACAGAAGGCTGATGGCAAAGCGCATCGAGCTCAGCAGTTCAAACAGGGACTTGCCGAAGGAGTGAGGGGCGATATTCATAATAAGGCGGCAATAAAAAAGGGCGACTTGCGTCACCCTTTCATCGACTCAGGCGCGGCCGATAAGTTTACCCGCAAGGGGTAGGCCATGTCTGTAAGCAGCTAAAGCAGCAACAGCCATGCTCTACCGCAAGCCCTGAATGTAAGCGGAAACGGCCTTCATATCGGCGTCCGTCATCTTGGCGGCGATGGTGCGCATCATCTTGGCGCCATCGTTGGCACGCGTGCCAAGGCGGAAAGCATTCAGCTGCGCGTAGGTGTAGTCGGCATGCTGGCCGGCCAGACGCGGGAACTGGGTGGGAATGCCCTTGCCTTGCGGGCCGTGGCAGGAGGCGCATGCCGGCACGCCAGCGCCCTGCACGCCGCCGCGGTAGATTTTCTCGCCGAGCAGCGCCAGTTGCAGGTCCTTGGAGGTGCCGGGTTTGGGTTGCTGGGCGCTGTAATACGCGGCCAGGTTCAGCATGTCCTGCGGGCTCAGGCTGGCAACGATGCCAGACATGACGGGGTTCTTGCGCGCCCCCGACTTGAAGTCGGTTAGCTGCTTGTTGAGGTATTCCGCATTGAGGCCGGCCAGCTTGGGGTTGGCTGCAGCGGCGCTGTTGCCGTCCACCGCGTGGCACGCCGCGCACACTTGGTTAACGATGCTTTCTGCCGCCTTGGGGTCGCCTTTGCTGGCCGGGCCGGCGACAGGGGTACTGGCAAAAGCGGATGTGGCGGCCAGAGCGGCAACCAGAGAGACGACGAGTTTCATCAAAAGCTCCTGAAGCTTGCAAAACTTGGGAAAACGGGTAGTTTAGCGGTAACTAATATGACTGCCAAGCCCGTGCTCAATCGCGCCCAATTCCACACCTCGGTCGCCCAGCTGCGCGATTTGCCTTACAGCCGTGCCGAAATCGCGTTTGCGGGGCGGTCAAATGCCGGGAAATCCAGTGCAATCAACCTGTTGACGCGAAAAAACCGTCTGGCGTTCACCTCCAAAACACCGGGGCGCACGCAGCTTATCAACTTTTTCGAGCTGGATGCCGACACCTATCTGGTCGACCTGCCGGGGTATGGCTATGCAAAAGTGCCGCCCGCCGTGAAGGCGAAGTGGGAGGGCCTGCTGTCGCGTTATTTGCAGGAGCGCGAGGCACTGGTCGGCATGGTGCTGATCATGGATGCGCGCCATCCGCTGACCCCGCTGGACCGGCAGATGCTCGACTGGTTCACCCCTACCGGTAAACCGGTGCATATCCTGTTGTCGAAAGCCGACAAGCTGTCCAACAGCGAAAAGGCGCTGACCTTGCGCCGCGTCAAGCAGGAACTTTCCGCGCTGGACGGCGTCAGCGTACAGCTGTTTTCCAGCCTGTCGCGCCTGGGCGCCGAGGATGCGGCGGCGCTGATCGAAGGCTGGCTTGCCCAGGCCTGTCAGCAGGATTCGCGGCCCGCCGGGTAATGGGCGAGCCGCAACAATAAAAAAGCCCCGACCAAGGGAGGGATCGGGGCCAAAAATGCCTTAAGGGGATTAAGGCATCCCGCTCAGGGAGGAGAAGCGGGAGACGATGCAAGACCGTCTGCATCCGTAGAGTAGACCCGCCTTAGAAAAGTTCCAGAATCACCCCGCGAATTCTTTGGAGACGTTTGTGAACCTGCCGTTTGGCCAATTTCCAGCCCGCCGCATGCGCCGCATGCGCCGCGACGATTTCTCCCGCCGCCTGATGCGTGAGCACACACTTGCGCCCAGCGACCTGATTTATCCGGTATTTGTTCTGGATGGCCGGAACAGGCGCGAGTCAGTGGCGTCGATGCCCGGGGTCGAGCGGCTGTCGATCGACCTGTTGCTGCCGGTGGCCGAGGAATGCGTGCAACTGGGGATCCCGGCGCTGGCCCTGTTTCCGGTGATCGATGCGGGCTTGAAGACCCTGGGCGCGGAAGAGGCATTCAATCCCGATGGACTGGTGCCGCGCACCGTGGCGGCACTGAAAGACCGCTTCCCCGAGCTGGGTATCATTACCGATATCGCGCTCGATCCCTACACCAGCCACGGCCAGGACGGCCTGATCGACGCAACCGGCTACGTACTGAACGATGAAACGGTCGCGGTGCTGGCGCGGCAGGCGGTGGTGCACGCGCAGGCGGGCGCCGATGTGGTTGCCCCGTCCGACATGATGGACGGCCGCGTCGCCGCCCTGCGTGCCGCGCTCGAAGGCGGCGGCCACATCCACACCCGGATTCTGGCCTATGCCGCCAAGTACGCGTCCAGCTTTTACGGCCCCTTTCGCGATGCCGTCGGCTCTGCCGCCAACCTGGGCAAAGGCAACAAATATACTTACCAGATGGACCCGGCAAACAGCGACGAAGCCCTGTGGGAAGTCGGGATGGATCTGCAGGAAGGCGCCGACATGGTGATGGTCAAACCAGGCATGCCCTATCTGGATGTGATTCGCCGCATCAAGGATGCGTATGGTGCACCCACCTACGCCTACCAGGTCAGCGGCGAGTACGCTATGTTGAAGGCAGCGGCGCAGAATGGCTGGCTCGACGAGCGTGCCTGCGTGCTGGAGGCCTTGCTGGCGTTCAAGCGGGCGGGGGCGGATGGTGTACTGACTTATTTTGCACGCGATGCCGCGCGGTATTTAAAGGCGTAATGCGCTTGCCGAAATTGGACATAAGCAGAAAGCGAGTGGCGCGCACAAATCTTTTCGACCCCAAGCATGCCTGCCGATATTTCTAAACTGCTTTCCGGCTTCAAGACGCGCCGTCAGGCGCCGGACGAGTGGGACAAAACCATTGTCGCCATCTCTCCTTACCGGCTCAAGGACCTGACCCTGCCGGAGCAACAGACTGCCCCGAACCGGCAGGACGAGCAGGTCGAGCAGCAGGTTTTCAAGATTCGACTGGCCCATTCCAACGAGCGGGTGAGTTCCGCCAGCATGCTGGTGCAGCGCAAATACGCCAGCCGTGGCTACGAGGCCAGCAATTTCCAGAAGGACCCGGCGCGCATCACGCTGATGGCCTTTCAGGAAGACAAGGTGATCGGCACGCTGACGCTGGGGATGGATTCGAATAAACCCCTGCTGGCCGAAGAATTGTATAAATCAGAAATCGACAGCTTGCGTGCAGCGGGCCGCAAGGTCTGCGAATTGACCAAGCTGGCAGTGGACCAGACCCAGGGATCGAAGCGCGTGCTGGCCTCGCTGTTCCATATCGCCTACATCTATGGCCGGGTCATGCAGGGCTATACCGACGTGGTGATCGAAGTGAATCCGCGGCATGTGGCCTTTTACAAGCGCATGCTGGGGTTCAAGGAATTCGGCCCCGAGCGCCTGTGCGCGCGCGTCAATGCCCCGGCCGTTCTGCTTCGGCTGGAACTCGAATATGTCGATCAGCAGATCGAATCGCTCGGGGGCAAGGCCGATACCGTCGCGGGCGTGCGCTCGCTTTATCCTTTTTTCTTCACCAAGCAGGACGAGGTGGGGATTACCCATCGCCTGGTCCACGGAGAATGACGCACGCCTAGTGGAAGGGGTCGTTCTTCAGCCCGCCCAGTTTGAAAAAAATCCGCATATCGTCCAGATCATGCCTGAACCGCGGATTCAGCGCCTTTCTCATTTGATTCAGGGCCTCTACCTTGGCAGCGGGGAGTTCCCGGTCGGGGGTTTTCAGCGCAATCAGTAGGGGGACCTTGAAGGTGCTGAATACTTCGACCGTATCGAGCAGTTCAGCGGCCAGCCGCTCGAAATCCGACAGCAGGAACGCCGCCCGCAACGAGCGCTCGTAGTCCAGCAGTAGCTGGTGGGGGTCGCGATCGCGGTTCATGTAGGCGAAGAAAATGACCGATTTCAGCGACTTCAGCCGCCCAAAGTCGGCCAGGTAAAGTGCCCCATCCGGCTTCAGGATGCGCTTGATTTCGCGGAAGCAGCCCTCCAGAAGCGCCAGTGTCGGCAGATGATGGAGCGAAACCGTGCTGATCACGCCATCGATGGAATGCGGCTCGAACTGGTCCAGCTGCGTGATGTCGCCGGTGATGAACGTGACGTTACCTATGCCGGCCTCCGCCACGTGCGCCCGCGCATGCCGGAGCATCTCCTCCGACATGTCAACGCCGATGAACTCGATCTCGGGATTGAGCGCTGCGATCTGGATCAGCTGGGTGGCCGGCCCGCAACCCAGGTCGAGCACCCGTTTGCAGCCCTGTATGGCCTGCGAGGCACGGGCGGTATGAAACAGGTACGAGGCTGCAAGCGTGCTCTCCTTGCGCCCCGTTTCCGAGAATGCCGCCACCTGATCCACATCGTCCATGATCGTATCGGGCTCGGGCTCGCGCGGCAGGGTCTGGGAACTCGTCAATTCTCTGAAGAAGGTGGGAAGAAGCGAAAGCCGGGGCAGGTTCATGGTGCACCTCACTGAGTATTGGGGGCTGGTAAGCGCAACACTGCGTGGTTGCCCCACCCTTATCGGCAGGATCCAGCCCGGGTTGATCGGTACGGGTAGACAAACAATACACGCACATGCTTGCGAGCGTCTGGCTTGGGGCCCGGCTTTGCCGCAGGATTTGCAGCGAGCCTCAAAGCTGTCGAAAAATTTTACAGTTATTGCCGCGCCTGCATTCGCTGAGCCCGCGAAAAATATTTTTAATCCTTGTTTTTCAAGTGATTGGAAACCATGGCATACGGTGTGCTACGACATTTGCTGAGGAGGGTTTGATCCGGAAGGGGTTAGTTTTAAAACCGCCCATCGAGTTAACGGGGCCTGCAAGGCCGGAAATGTCGAAAAACTTTACAAATACCAGCCTGTGCAAACCGCGAGACTACATGATGTTAAAAAATATTCTTTGTTTACAGTGTGTTGCTTGTTGTGGCATACCTGTTGCTTAGTTAGATACGCAAGCGTTGTACTACTTAACCAGATTTGTTTTGTGAAGGGGTAATCGAAATGAAAAAATCACTTTTGGCAGCGTCGATCCTGCTGGCCGCCGGCAGCGTTTCAGCCGCCCCGTTCTATCTGGATGTCGGCACCGACTACAGCCTGACGGACAGCGATCAGGTGTGCGCAACCTGTACATCCATGAAGGACGAAATCCTGTTCGTATACCAATCAAAGACCACCATTACAGAAACCGTGGGCAGCAACAACAATGCGATCGGTGCGGGCGACCTGATTTCCACCGATGGCGGCTTGGCTGTGGGCAATTTGGCCAACAACCAGATCACCGGTTTTACGCCCAACCAAGTCTTTGGTGCTTACAGCAACAACGGCTATGGCACAAACTGGCTGATGAGCTTCTCGGTGGAAGATCTGAACGGCGTGGTCACCGGTGTGTCCGGCTCGGGTGTGCCCCAGTTCGCGTATGGCCCCGGCCTGCTGGAACTGTTCATCACCTTTAATGGAACCACGTTCAACAACTTCATGGACATCGCCATTACCGGCGGCGGCGCAACCGGCGTCAGCACCATTCTGACCGGCATGGCCGACTTCACCAGCGTTGATGCTGGGTTTAACGACCTGTTCCATTCCGGTACCACGGACTGCATGGGCTCGGACAGCTTCTTCGACATCTGGACGAACTGCGGCGTCGCCTTGCCGATCAGCTTCTTCGCCAGCTTCGACACCAACATCTTCGTGAGCGATTTCTCTTTCGACGGTGTGGACACGTTCACCCTGACCTCGAACCACGATGGCAGCGCGACCTTCACGGTGCCGGAACCCGGCACACTGGCACTGATGGGCATTTCGCTGCTAGCGATGGGCGGAATGGCACATCGCAGCAAGAAGGCCTGATGTCCTGAGTACTGCAACGACAGTAAGGAAAATGGGCACCGCATGGTGCCCATTTTTTCGTCTTGTGGAAGGTCTTCCCGGTGCGGCTCGGTCGCCTGCGTTCACGGATTCCCTTGCGCCAGCATCCGCTTGACGTACCAGAACATGAAGCGCTGAAGCGGGTGGCGGTTGCCAAACGGCCGCCAGCTCTTGACCAGGCGGTTGCGATAGGCGTCAAAATGCAGGCCGCGCGGGGCGCAGATGACTTCGCCCCGCCCCAGCAGTATTTTTAATACGTTGGTGCAGGCGACGCCCGCGGCGATCTCGATTCCCATCGCAGTCGACGGCACTTTCTTTTTCAGGAAATTGACCGAGCTGCGATCCACCAGATACTGGCGTTGTTGAACCGAGGGCGAGACGCCGATCACAAATTTGATGATCTGGTCTTCGAAAGCGTAGCCGTCAAGGCAAAAATAGTCCTCGAAGCTCATCTTCCCCGGCATGAAAACAAGAAAAGCGGTTCCCATGCCCATGGGGGCGGCCGTGATGGTGGGAATCCCTTTTTCATAGCAGCGGGCAAACACCGCGCGCCGGATTTCCAGGGCGAAGATATCCAGGCTGTCGACATAGATGTCGACGCCGTCCAGAAACTTGTCGAGGTTGTCCAGGGTCACGCCGTGATCGAAGGTGGTCATCTCGATTTCCGGGTTGATGTCCCTGATGGTGCGCTCCATGGTTGCGGCCTTGGGTGCGTTGAGCGTCGACATGGCCGCGCCGTACTGGCGGTTGAAGTTGGCCAGCTCGAATACGTCGAGGTCGGCGATATGGAATTTGCCAATGCCCAGGCGCGCCAGCACGATCAGGTGGCTGCCACCTACCCCGCCCATGCCGGCGATGGCGACTTTCTTGTTCCGCAGCGTCGCCTGTTCCGCAGCGGTGACCCAACCGAGATTTCTGGAGAAGGCTTGTTTGTAGTCGAATTCAGTCATGGTTCGATCCGGAAAAAAGGGGCCGGCTACCGGAGGGCGGGGTGCGCTTCCTCACGCAGGAACGCGTCGACCCGTGCATTGAACAGTGCGGGTTGTTCCAGGTTGGGCACGTGGCCCGCGTTCAGGATGACGCACAGGGATGAGCCCGGCAGGGCCTGGTGCATGCGCTGCCCCAGTGCCAGGGGCGTGGCCCGGTCCTGCGCCCCCAGACAATCAGGGTGGGCAGGTCAAGCGCAGCCAGGCGTTGCAACGCCCCCTCCAGTTTGTCGGCAAACCCCCGCCGCATCAAGGCCAGGGCCGAAGCCGTCGTCCCGGCGATTTTCTGCGCTGCGGTCAGTTGCCGGAACAATTCCGGGGAAAGTGTTTCGGGCCGGTACAGAAAGAAATCCTTGAGCATTTTCTTGCGCAACGCGTTCCCCGGGAAGTTCAACAGTGCCTCCCCGATTCCCGGAACGCGGAACAGCCGTGCGGCAAGCGGGTCCGGATTCGCGAGCCCGGCGCTGTCCACCAGCACCAGTTTGTCGACCTTGTCCGGATGTTGGACGCTGAACTGGATGGCCACGCCGCCGCCGAGCGACTGGCCAACCAGCATCGCCTGCTCGATGTCCAGCGCCTGCATGAAGGCGGCAAGTTGCTGCGAATATAGCGCATAGCTGGGTTGTGTAGTGCGTGCGCTGTAGCCAAAACCCCACAGATCAAGCGCGTAGACGCGGTGCGACTGGGCGAGATGATCCAGGTTGTGGCACACCACACGCTGCTGTCGAAAAAAAAGCCGTGCAGCAGGATGACTGGCTTGCCCGTGCCCTTTATTACATAGTGCATTTGCCGGCCGGCCGGCAAGCGAGAGTAGCGTGCCGGCGGCATGGCACGCTGTCCAGGCGGCCAGCGGCTGGGTATCCCAATTGATCGTGCGTTCGGTGGGCATTTCCGCTATGTCATGCCTCGCTACGGGCAATCGGACAGGCTTGATCCGCTGAAAGCGCAGCAGGCCCTGCGGCATGAATCAAGCCGTTTCAGAGACGCTTGAGTAGCGCTTTGGCCGATTCGGCCTCGGAAAATTGCGGGGTGTCTGCCAGCAGTTTCTCGAGCTCTTTGCGGGCTTGCGTCTTGTTTCCGGTCTGTGCCAAGGCGATCGCATGGTGATAGCGGATTGCGGCATGCCTGGGGGCCTGGGCCAGCGCTTTCTTCAACCATTCCAGCCCGCGCGGCGCTTGACCCTGCTGCACCAGAATCCAGCCCAGGGTGTCCTGCACCACCGGGCTGTCCGGGGCGAGCTTGATGGCCTGCTCGGCGGTTGCCAGGGCGCGGCGGTCTTTCTCGAGCTGATAGAGGCTGGCAAGGTTGTTGAGAAGGAGGGCTTTGTTGGGCGTCAGCCGATTGATGGTCTCGTAGTGGACGATGGCTTCCTTGTTGCGGCCATTGCGCATGGCGTACTCGGCGGCGTAGGCGCGCACAGCGTTGTCCCTGGGGTGCTGCTTGAGCCAGTCATTCAGGCGCTGTTCGGCGGCCTGGGGGTTATCGATCACTTGGGCGCGGAACCACTTGACCAGACCGGCCGAGCCGGCGCCCTTGTCGAGCGCCTGCTGGTAGGCCCTGACTGCTTTGGGAATGCGATTCTGGGCAAGCTGAAGATCTCCTTCCCGGTCATATCCCAATGGGGAAGTGGGCTGCTGCGTTTGCATCTGGCGCGCGATTTGCAGCGCTGCGTCGGGCTTGTTTTCGGTCATTTCCAGGCGGATCAGGGTTTCCTGGCTGGGGACATGGTCCGCCTTGAGTTGCAATGCCTTGTGTAGACTGGTGCGAGCGGGGCCGAGCTGCTTGTCGGCAATCTGGGCCAGCGCCAGTTGCAGGAAGGCATCCGCCGACTGGCCGGCCTTTTGGGTCAGCCTGTGGAAGGTGGCGATGGCGCTGGTGTGGTCGCCGGTGACCTGCTGGGTCTTGCCGAGCAGCGTGAGTGCTTCGAGGCTGTCGGGATTGGCATTGACGGCTGTGTTGGCGACTGCCAAGGCTTTCTGACGCGCATTTTGATTCAGATAAAGAGCGGCAAGCGCAGCGTGCGGGGAAAGCGCCCGGGGGTAAAGTTTGACCGCCTTTTCCAGCCATTCGACCGCTCTCTCTTCCTGTTTCTGGCGGGCCGCCAGTTCGGCCAGCGCCATCATGGCCAGCAGATTGTTCTTGTCCGTCTGCAGGATGCGCTCGAAACGATTGCGGGCGGCGTCGGGCTTGCGGTCGCGCAAATCCAGCTGGGCGAGGTTGGCCGCGGCTGGGAAAAATACCGGGTCGATGATGAGCGCCTGCTCAAAACTCTTGCGGGCAAGGGCCAGGTCGTTTTTACCGAGATAGGCGATGCCGCGCATGTTGTGCGCGGACGCATTGCCTGGGAGTTTTTTCTCCAGGGCGGCGATGGCTGCCAGCGCCTTGTCGTATTCCTTGCGACTGAGATAGGTCTGCGCCAGCAGGCTGTCGGCCTTGTAGTGGCCGGTATCCAGCGCGGCGGCGGTTTCCAGTTCGGTGATGGCAAGCGCGGTGTCCCCCGTGTTGAGGTGGGCGACGCCGAGCTGGGTTTGAATCGAGGCATTGCGGGGATCGGCCAGCGCGGCCTTCTGCATCAGGGCCGCCGCCCGGGTGTGTTCGTTCCTGGCGCGATAGGCATCGCTGGCGAGGGTCAGTACCTGAATATCCTGCGTGTCTTCCGCCAAGAGGGGGGCAAGCGTTTCCAGCGCCCGATCGGGCTTGTCCAGCTTGATCTGGGTTGCGGCCATCATTCTGCGCGCATAGGCATGGCCGGGGAAACGCGCGAGAAAGCGTTGCAGGTGCGTTTCCGCCTGCTGATACGCGTCCAGCGCATACGCAGTGGTGCCGGCCAGCAGCACGCTGGGCATGTGGTCGGACGTTCGCTTGAACACTTCCTGCAGGGCGTCGCGTGCCTCGGGATAGTGCTGCTGGTGGAAGCTGTATAGCGCCTGGAGGTAATGGACCTGGAGCGAATTGGGCACGAGCTTGCGAAGCTGCTCGATATCCCGGCCGGCGGCTTCGGACTGCCCTAGCGTGATATTGAGGACCGTGCGGTTTTCCAGGGTCTCCAGATGGTTCGGTTCGAGTTTCAGGGCGTGGTTATAGGCCGCCAGGGCACCGGCCGCGTTTTTGTTGAGATGTTCCCAATTCCCGATCAACAGCCAGGTCTTGGCTTGTCTGTCCTTGAGTTCGAGCGCGCGATCGAGCCATTGCCGTGCGGCCACCATGTCGCGCTGCGCGACGGCGCATTGGGACAGCCCCCAGTAGGTCGGCGGGTTGTTGCGATCGGTGTCGAGGGATTGCTGGAACAGGACGCAGGCTTCCTGCAGCTTGCCGAGCCTGAGCAGGGCGTCGGCGCGCAGCTGGAAAATTCGTGCACGATTGGCCTGCGAGGTTTGCGTGCCGGGCTGAATTTCGTCGAGTACCCGCTGGTATTCGCCCATGAGCAACAAAGCCTCGCCAAGCTGAGCTTTGAGGGATTCAGGATTGACGCCCAGCCTGTGCGCCCGGTCGAGTTCCTTTTCGGCTTCCGCCCCCATGCCGACCTTCAGATACACCTGCCCGAGCAGCAGCCGGGCCTGCGGGCTGTCGGGATTTTTCTGGATCGCATTCTTCAGCTCGACGATGCTGCCCTTGAGTTGGCCCTTATCCTCGAAATCCTTGGCACGCTGGATATGTTCCTGCTCGGTGAGGCCCGACACGCGGTCGCAACCGTAAAGCGCGACGGATGCAGCGAGGGCCAGGGCAAGCATGTGTTGTTTCATGCGGCATACTCCACTGAGGCAAGGGAAACGATATCGATGAGGCGGGCTAGCGTGCGTTCGCTTGAAGTTGCTTGAGCAGCGTGCGTGCCGCCTGCTCCTGGGGGAAGCCTACACCGCTTTCCAGCAGCCGTTCGAGTTCCCGCCGCGCGCGGGTGCGGTCGCCGGATTGGGCAAAGGCCGACGCCAGGTGCCACTGGATTTCGGCAGCATCAGGCGCTTTGGTCAGCGCCTGCTGCAATAGCTTGATGCCGCGTTCGCGCTGGCCCTGCTGCACCAGGATCCAGCCCAGCGTGTCCATCACGGCGGGATTGTCGGGTTTGAGTTTGAGCGCCTGTTCGGCGAATGCAACGGCACGGCTGTCCGCCGATTCATGGAGCGCCCACGCGAGATTGTTTACAACAACCAGGTTGTTCGGATTGCTCTTGTTCAATATCAAATAATGCTCGACCGCGGCCTTGTGCTGGCCGCGCGTGACCAGGTGTTCAGCCAGTGCGGCACGGGTGCTGGCATCCTGCGGATGCGTCGCCATCCAGTCGGCGACACGCTTTTCGCCTTCCCCGGCACGCTGGCTTGCAGTCAGAATCTGCAGCTGGCGGATGAGCAATGCGCCGGCGGGGGCCAGCTTGTGCGCGCGCTCGAATGCGGCGAGTGCAGCAGGATAGTCCTTGCGGGCATACGCCGTATCACCTTCGAGGATGAAGCCGGCCGGGTGGCCGGGTTTCTGCTGTTGCACCTGACGGGCGATTTTTTGCGCCTCGTCGAGGTGCGCGCCCTGAATCTCGACGCCGCCCAGCATCAGCTGCGCGTCGATGAAATCGGGCTGGATGCGCAACGCGTCCTGCAGGCTCTTGCGCGCGGCGTCAAAATCCCTGGCGGCGATCTGCGCCGTGGCGACCCGGACCAGCGGCGCGGCCTGGCCAGGCACGCGCTCGGCCAGCTTGCGGTAGCTGCCCAGCGCGTTGGTGGTGTCGCCCAGCGCCAGTTGGGTGGTGCCGAGAAGCTCGAGTGCAACCGGGTTGTCGGGTTGGGCGTTGACCGCTTCGCGTGCCGTGGCCAGCGCCTTGTTCTTGTCGCCCTTGGCGAGCTGGTGGCGCGCCAGCGCCACCCGCGGCTGCAGCGCCTGTGGATGGGCGGCGGCGGCCTTTTCCAGCCAGCTGACATAGGATTTTTCGTCCTTGTTGCGCAGGCCCAGGTCGGCCAGTGCGAGCATGGCATTGAGATGCTTGGGGTCGGTCTTGAGGATGCCTTCGAAGCGCTGGCGCGCGGCGGCGGGCTGCTTGTCTTTCAGGTCGAGCTGCGCCAGGTTGGCTGCAGCGGGGAAGAACGCAGGGTCGAGCTTGAGCGCCTGGCCGAAGTTGTCGCGCGCGCGGACGACGTCCTGTTTGCCGAGGTAGGCCGCGCCCCGGTAGTTCCAGGTGAGCGGATTGGCAGACTGCTTCTTTTCCAGTGCGGCGATGCTGGCCAGTGCGGCGTCGAATTGCTGTTGTTTCAGCTGGTTGAGAATGATGAAGGTGTCGGCGCGGCTGCTGCTTCCCTCCATGTCGGCGGCGGCTTGCAGGTCGGCCATGGCGCGGCTGTCACCCTGGGCAAGCCGGGAAATGCCAAGCTCGGTGCGGATGGCGGCGCTGTCGGGGCTGCGTTGGGCGGCCTGTTCGAAATACGCCGAGGCCTGGGCGAAGTCTTTTTTGGCCAGCGCGATTTCGCCGGCGACGACCAGTACGCCGGGATCCTGGCTGGCCGATTTGAGCGCCGGGGCCAGGGTGCGCGCCGCATCGTCAGGGCGCCCCAGTCGCAGTTGCGAGGCGGCCAGCAGGCGCAGCGCGTACAGGTTGTTCGGTGCGGCCTGGACCACCTTGTTGAGGTGGGCCTCGGCCGTTTGCAGGTTACCCAGCGCGTATTCGATTGAACCGCCCAGCAGCAACGCGGGCACGAATCCGGGCGCGGCCTTCAGCACGGACCCCAGGGTGTCGCGTGCGCGTTCGGTTTTCTTTTCCTGGAACTCGATCAGTGCCAGGGCATAGCGCGCCTGCAGGTTGTTGGGGCTTTCCTTCAAGGCGGCGTCGATTTCCTTGCGCGCGTCGGCCAGCTTGTTTCCGGCGATGGCGATGCTCGACAGCGCCAGCCGGGCATTCACGTTGCGGGAGTCGAGCCGAACCACTTCCCGGTACGCCGCGGCAGCTTCAGCCGGTTTGCCGGTGGCGCGCAACAGGGCGCCTTTCAGTTGCAGGCTGTCGAGGTGCCCCGGATCGGCACGCAAGGCCAGTTTGATTTCTTCCATGGCCTTGTCGGCATCGCGATCGGCCAGGGCCAGTTGGGCCAGCGCCAGGTGCACCTCGGGATGCTCGGGTGCGGCCTGAAGCGCCCGCTGGGTTGTTTTACGCGCATCCTCCTTGCGTTCCAGCCCGAGTTCGGCGGTCGCACGCAAGGCGAGCAGGGTGGCGGCATCGGGGCTGTTGTCGGTCGGGACCGGCAACTCGTCCAGCACGCGCTGGAATTCGCGCTGGCCCAGCAGGGCGCGGGCGATCAATGGGTTGACGGCATGGGTCGAATAGCCTGCCTCGCGGGCGCGCCGGAACTCCTTCTCGGCGCTGGCCAGGTCGAGCTGGCCGAGATAAAGCTTGCCGAGTTCAAAGCGTGCCTCGGCGTTGTTTTCATCCTCGGCCAGGGCGTTCTTCAGCTGGATGATCGCCGCTTTGTAATCCCCCGCTGCAGCCATGGCCCGGGCATCTGTCAACAAGGCACTGCTGTCGTTGGCGCCACAGGCCGTCAATAGGCTGGCACCGAGAATGAGGGTAAGCAGCAGTCGGGGTGCGGGAACGGCTAGGGACATCGGGACCTCCAATGGTTTTTATTAAGTGTAGATAAAGTGTTCCGGATTTATTTCATGCCGATTTTCGCCATCAGGTCATACAGCGTGGGGCGGGTGACACCGAGCAGTTCGGCGGCCTGGGCGATGTTGCCGCCGCTGTGGGTAAGCGCGCGGCTGACCGCGAGGCGCTCGGCATGTTCGCGCGCCTGGCGCAGGTTGAAGGGTTGCGGTTCGGTCGCCCCGTTATCGAGCCCGAGGTCGGCCGCCGTGATCTGGCTGCCGTCGGCCATGATGGTGGCGCGCTTGATCAGGTTCTCCATTTCACGCACGTTGCCGGGCCAGGCGTGGACTTCCAGCGCGCCCAGCGCATCGGCGGTGAAGCCGCGCAGGGTGCGCCCCATCTCGCGCGCGTAGCGTTCGAGGAAGGCCTGCGCCAGCAGCACGGCGTCGCCGGGGCGTTCGCGCAGCGGCGGAATTTTCACTGTGATTTCAGACAGCCGGTAATACAGGTCCTCGCGGAAGCTGCCCTCGCGGATCATGCCGGCGAGATCGCGATGGGTGGCGCAGACGACGCGCACGTCGACCGGGATTTCGCCGCGCCCGCCCAGGCGCTCGATCACGCGTTCCTGCAGGAAGCGCAGCAGCTTGGCCTGCAGCGGCATCGGCAGGTCGCCGATTTCGTCGAGGAAGAGCGTGCCTTCGTTGGCATACTCGATTTTGCCGATGGTCTGCTTGGCGGCACCGGTGAAGGCGCCTTTCTCGTAACCGAACAATTCGGATTCCAGCAGGGTGTCAGGGATCGCCGCGCAGTTGATGGCGACAAAACGCTTGCCGGCCCGCGGCGACAGCTCGTGCACCCCGCGCGCCAGCACTTCCTTGCCGGTGCCGGATTCGCCCAGCAATAGCACGGTGGCGTTGGCCGGGGCGACTTTTTCCACGGTGCGGCAGATTTTCAGCATGGGCTCGCTGCTGGTGATCAGACCCTGCAGGGAGGAACCGCCCTGTCTGGCGATCAGCATGCGATTCTCGAGTTCCAGCGCATGCACGTGCAGCGCACGTGCGATCATCAGCGCCAGGACGTCGGGGTCGAAGGGCTTCTGGAAGAAGTCGTAGGCGCCGAGATGAATGGCCTTGACCGCATTGCTGCGGTCGAGATTGCCGGTGACGACGATGACCTTGGTGGCGGGCGCGAGCGACAGGATCTGCTGCAGCGCGGCAAGCCCTTCGGTGGCGCCGTCGGCGTCGGGCGGCAGGCCCAGGTCGAGCAGCACCACCGGGGGCTCGTGGCGGCGCAGCAGGGCGACGGCGCTGTCGCGGTCGGCCGCTGTCACCAGTTCGTAATCGGTCAGACTCCACTTGAGCTGCTTTTGCAGCCCGGGATCGTCTTCCACCAGCAGGATCTTTTGTTTGGCGTCGCTCATGCGGCGTCTCCTCCAGCAACTAAATTATTATCAAGCGGCAGGCTGATGCGGAACCGGGTGCCGCGCCCCGGCGTGCTGTCCACTTCCAGCTGGCCGTCCAGCGCGCGGATGGTTTCGCGGCATTCGTAGGCGCCAATCCCCATGCCGGCGCCCTTGGTGGAATCAAACGGTTGAAACAGCCGGGTGCGGATGAATTCCTCATCCATGCCGCTGCCGGTGTCGGCGATTTCAACAATCGCCTGCGCGGATTCCTCGAACCCGCGCAGCGTGACCTGGCCGTTCGGCGGCGTGGCTTCCAGCGCATTTTGCAGCAGATGGCCGATGGCGCGGGTGAGCCGTTCGCGCTCGGCGCGCACGCGCAGCGAGGCGGGCGGCAGGTCCACGTCGGGGCGCAGCTTGAACGCCTGCTTGCTGGCAACGGCGTCGGCGAGGATGTCCGCCAGCGCCACTGACTGCGCCTGCGCTTCGTCGCTGCCGCGGCGCAATTGCGCCAGCACCTTGTTCATGCGGGCGACCGCGTTTTCCACGGTGTCCAGCATGTCGGCCTGGAATTCGGGGTTGTCTTTGTGTTTTTCGGCATTGGCCAGCAGCAGGGAGAGCTGGGCAATGAGGTTTTTCAGGTCGTGGATGACGAAGGTGGTGGTGCGGTTGAATGACTCGAACTGGCGCGCCACGATGAGCTGGTTGGACGCGCGCATCTGCGCCAGGTGGGCCGCCGCCTGGCGCGAGGCCACCTTGAGCAGGTCGCTGACTTCCCAGTTGAAGCTGACCTTGCCCAGGGAATGCTTGAGCACGACAAAGCCGAGCAGTTCGTCGTGCAGCATCAGCGGCACCACCAGCCAGGCGTTGTCGGCCTGCTGGATCCACGCGGGGATGTCGAGATCGCCGTACAGGTCGCGGCGGGTCTTCATTTCATCCAGGTCCACCACCCACTGTTTGTCGGCGAGCCATTGGGTGAACGTTGAATCGGCCGGCTCGGTGCCGTTGAGGTCGGCCCAGTTCCAGTAGCTGGCACGCTGGTAGCCCGCTTCGTTCTCGCGCATCCACAGGGCGCCGCCGGGGCTTTCCACCAGCCGGGCCAGCGCCTCGACCGCGCGTTCGCACAGCTGTTCGCCGGGCCTGCCCTCGGTGAGGGTGCGGGTGAAGTTGAGCCACTCCTCGCGATAGTCGTAGCGGTAGCTGAAAAAATGCTTGGAAAGAAACACCCGCAGACGCGCCCGCAGGGTGCCGGAGAACATCAGCAGCACCAGCAGCATGGCGGCGGCGAAGATGAACACGGTCTGCACCACGTCCCCCCATTCGCCGCCGAACAGGCGCAGGTAGTAGCCGGCGCCGGCCATCAGCAGCAGATAGAGGCCCGCCCCCAGCAGGCTGGCGGTATGGAAGGCCATGCTGCGCGACAGCCCGACCGGCGCCGCCCATTCCGGATTGCGGGCGGCGGAGACCGCGATCAGCGGCGTCACCAACGCCGCCACGTAGCCGCGCGCCGCCCACACCTGGGCGTCCAGCGCGTTGAACAGCGCGGCATTGGCGTAGAGATAGAAGTCGTACACGAACAGGCCGCCCAGCCCGAGGCAGAGAAACTTGATCGCCCAGCGGTCTTCCGGACGGGTGCTGCGGTACACCTGTTCGACCAGCACCAGGCCCATCACGGTGAGCAGCACCAGTCCCAGGTTGCCTACCCATCCCGCCAGTACCGGCTGGCTGGGGGCGATGAGGGGCACGAGACTGGCGAGCAGCAGGCCACCGATGAGTGCGCTGCCGAGAAGGCGGATCAAGCGCAGCGGCGTGGGCAGGGCGGCACCCGACGGCAGGCGCAGCTGCAGGATGTAGAACAGCAGCGCCAGCCAGGCGCCGCTGCGTGCGACTTCGCCGGCGAGCTGCAGCCGTAGCGGCAATGCGCCCCAGGCGCTGAGAACCGACACGGCCCCCCAGGCGGCGCTGAGCCCGGTGGCGAGCACCAGCAGACGCCCCTGCGGACGCTGCCGCCAGCTGGCGACGATGAGGCCGGACAGCCCCAGATAGGCCACTGTCGCCAGGCCATAACCGACGACGGCAAGGAGGAGCATGGTGTCGGGCATGGTCGGCTCCGGGCGAACGCGCTCAGCGCACGCCCTTTCCCCACAACACCACTTGTGCGGTCTGGAACAGGATCATCAGATCGAGAAACAGGCTGTGATTCTTGACGTAGTACAGGTCGTATTGCAGCTTGTGCAGGGCGTCCTCGTCGGTCGCGCCATACGCGTAACGCACTTGCGCCCAGCCGGTGATGCCGGGCTTCACCGTGTGACGCACGCCGTAGTAGGGGATCTTCTGGGTTAGATCCTGCACGAAATAGGGGCGCTCGGGGCGCGGGCCGACGAAGCTCATGTCGCCGAAAAACACGTTGAAGATCTGCGGCAGTTCGTCGATGCGGGTGCGCCGGATGAAGCGCCCGGTGAGCGTCACGCGGCTGTCGTTTTGCCTGGCCCAACGCGGCTTGCCGTCCTTCTCGGCGTCGACGCACATGCTGCGGAATTTGAGGATGGTGAAATTGCGGCCGCCCTGCCCGACGCGTTCCTGACGGTACAGCACCGGGCCGGGGCTTTCCAGCTTGATGAACAGCGCGGCCAGCGCCATGATCGGCAGGCAGATCACCAGCATGGCTGCGCTGACCAGCAGGTCGAACAGGCGTTTGACGGTGTCGCGCACGATGCCCTGGTGAAAGCCTTCGGCGAGGATCATCCAGCTGGCGTTCATCGAGTCGAGTTGCAAGTGGCCGTTTTCGCGTTCGAAGAAGCTGGACAGTTCGAGGATGCGGATGCCGCGCAGCTTGCACTTGAGCAGATCCTGCACCGGCAGACCGCCGCTCCGGCGGTCGCGCACGGCGAGGACCAGCTCGCCGATTTGCAGGCGCTCGGCCAGTTCGGGCAGGGGTTCCGGGGTGTCGAGAATGCGCTCACGATCGACGAAATGATGACTGCCGCCCATCGGCAGATAGCCGACCACCTGAACATTGCTGGCGTGGCCGCGCTTGGCCAGCAGGGCTTCGATGTGGGCGGCGCGACTGCCGGTGCCGATCACCAGGGCGCGGGTTTTGAGGGCGCCAGCGCGCGCCCAGCGGATGAACAGCGCGCGGCTGAGCAGGATGCCCAGCAGGGCGATGCCGAATGAAAGCAGGAAGGCGCCGCGCCCCACCAGCAGGGTGGGGAAGAAGTAAAACAGCACGCTCATCGTCACCAGGCCGAGCCCGAAGCTCAGGCCGAGACGCTGCAGCAGTGCGCGAATTCCCCCCCGCCATTCCAGATCATAGAGGCCGCTGGCCGTCATCAAGCCCAGCATGACGAAGGTGAAGGTCAGGGCCTTGGGCAGCAGGGGGTTGAGATCATCCGGAATCGCATGGCCGTCCAGAAACCGCGCGCTGACGCCCGCATAAACGGCGCCGCCGAGAATCAGCGCCTCGAACAGCATCAGCAGCAGCAAATTCAGCGGCACGTAGTGCCGGAAAAATCGGATCAAGGTCGTTTGCTCATTGAATGCCTTAATTCAAATTAGTCAGCATCTTCCATGCCAGGATGGGCTGTAATCAAAACGACTCAAGTCAGGGCCCGTGCCTGGGGCAGGCGCACCCGCCGCGGGTTGCCGTCGGCCTGCAAGCGCTTCATGCTGCGAAGCTCGGCAGACGGGTAGACGATGATCTCGACGCTTGCGCGCGGATCGTCGATGACGAAACGGGGATAGATCCGCCCGGGCGCTTCCGCGGCACGATGCTCGGCGGCCTGATAAGGCGTGCCCAGGCCCATCAGCAGGAATTCGACCTCTTTCTGCTGGTCGGTAAAAAGCTGCAGATTGATGCCGGCGTGGCGCCCGGCGGTGCCGTTGAGCACGGGACCGGTCAGGTGGGGGTCGAAGTCGGCCAGGCGTTCCATGTATTCGACGGCGACCTGCCGCAGCAATGCCAGCTGCTCGCGGGTTTCATCGGCCCGGTAGAGCGCCTGATAGCTGCGCAATGCCTCCTCGATCTGCTGGTTGTCGGGCAGGTTGCCGCTGTCGGGTGCGCCGAGCTGGCGTGCCGCCTTGCGCTTGGCGCTGCCGTAATCGAGGCTGCCGTCTTCCGCCAGGATGCGTGCCGCTGCATGCGCGATCCGGCGGCGCATGTCCTGGTGCTTCATGGAAGGGAACCGGGTGCGCTGGGCTGGATGGGGGCGCTTGGGACGGCGTCGTCCCAGCCGGCTTCGGGGACATCGGGTGGCGGGAATTCCTGGTAAAAATGTTCCACCATGCCGGGTGTATGGTTCCCCAGTAGATCGTTCAGCAGTCCGTCCAGCCCCGTATCGGCCAGGCGGGTCCCGGTGGCCGGGTCGATCTTGACGCTGATGATGCCGGCTGGCATCGGCCAGCCCCGTTGCGGCACGCCCTTGAGTGCGGTGCCCATGAAGTTGATCCAGATCGGCAGCGCGGATTGCGCACCTGTCTCGCTGCGCCCCAGCGAGCGGGGCTGGTCGTAGCCCATCCAGGCGATCGCCACCAGCTCGGGGTTATACCCGGCGAACCAGGTGTCGCGTGCGTCGTTGGTGGTGCCGGTCTTGCCGGCAAGATCGCTGCGCCCCAGCTGGCTGGCGCGCGCAGCGGTGCCGGAGCGCATCACGTCCTGCATCATGTTGGTCATCAGCCAGGCATTGCGCGGATCGATGACGCGCGGTGCGTTGTCGCCGACTTTTTGCGGACTGGCCTGCATCAGCAGGCGCCCGTCCTTGTCGTACACCTTGTCGATCAGATAGGGCTTGACGCCATAACCGCCATTGGCGAACACGCCGTAGGCCGCGGCCAGTTGCAGCGGGGTGACGCCGCCGGCACCCAGCGCCATGGTGAGATAAGGCGGATGGCGCGCCGGGTCGAAGCCGAAGCGGCGGATGTAGTCGCGTGCGTAATACGGGCCGATGCCTTGCAGGATGCGCACCGAAACCAGGTTGAGCGATTTGGTCAGCGCCGTGCGCATGCGCACCGGGCCGCTGGTGCTGCCGTCGTAGTTCTGCGGTTCCCAGGCAGTACCGCCGGCCTCTTCGGCACTCAGCGTCAGCGGCGCGTCCTCGATGATGGTGGCCGGGGTATAGCCTTTCTCCAGCGCGGCCGAATAGATGAACGGCTTGAAGCTCGAACCCGGTTGCCGCCAGGCTTGCGTCGCGCGGTTGAACTTGTTGCGGTTGAAGTCGAAGCCGCCGACCAGCGCGGTGATGGCGCCGTCATTCGGGTCGAGGGCAACGAGCGCCGCCTCCACCTCGGGCAGCTGCGCCAGCCGCCACTTGCTGCCGACAGCCTGCACGCGCACCACCGCGCCGGGCGCGAGTTGCCGCCCCTTTTTGCCGGCGGCCCAGTTGGCCACCCACTTGAGCGAATTGCCGGCAATGTCGACCACCGTGCCGTCATCCAGTTGGGCACGAATCAGCTTGGCGTTCGCGCTCAACACGACTGCCGGAAACATGTCGCTGACCGGGGCGAGGTCTTCCAGCGCCTGGGTGATCGCCGTATCGCGTTGCGCCTTGTCGGCGGGCAGGCTGATCTGCTTTTCCGGCCCGCGGTAGCCGTGGCGCAGGTCGTAATCGGCAATGCCCTGCCACACCGAGCGGTTGGCGGCGGCCTGCTGGGCGCGTCGCAGGGTGGTGATGGCCTTGTAGCCCGAACTGTAGATCGATTCGCCGTATTTCTCGAACAGCGCCTGGCGCACCATTTCGGCAGCGTAGTCGGCGGCCACATCGGTGTGCTGCCGCGCCTGGCGGATCACCAGTTTCTGTTTGACGGCGGCTTGCCAGGTCGGCTGGTCGATGAACTTGAGCGTGCGCATCCGGCCCAGCACGTATTCCTGGCGTGCCTTGGCGCGTGGAAAGTTGACCACCGGGTTGTAGCGCGACGGCGCTTTCGGCAGCCCCGCCAGCATCGCGAACTCGGCCAGCGACAGCTCGCGCATCGGTTTGCCGAAGTAAGTGCGCGCTGCGGCCTCGAAGCCGTAGGCGCGCTGGCCGAGATAAATCTGGTTGATGTACAGCTCGAGGATTTTGTCCTTCGACAGGTTGTGCTCGATCTTCATTGCCAGCATGGCTTCGGACAGCTTGCGGGTCAGCGTCTTTTCGTTCGACAGGAAGAAGTTGCGCGCCACCTGCATGGTGATGGTGGACGCGCCTTCCTTGGCGCCGCCGGACAGCAGGTTCGAGCCCGCTGCACGCAGCACGCCCAGGGTATCGACGCCGCCGTGGGAATAAAAGCGCTCGTCCTCGGCGGCGATGATCGCCTGCTTCATGTAGTCCGGCACCTTGTCGATGGCGATGAAGGCGCGGCGCTCCTCGCCGAATTCGCCGATCAGCGCACCGTCGGCCGTGAAGATGCGCAGCGGCAGCTTGGGCTTGTAATCGGTCAGCGCCTCAAGCGGCGGCAGGTTGGGGTAAATCAGCGCGGCCGCCAGCCCCGCCAGCGCCGTACCGACCACGCCGAGGCTGACGGTCAGCGCCAGTGCGTAATGCCACCATTTGGAAAACATCCGATCCCTTCTATGCGATGCCTAAAGTTTCCGGAGATTATAGGCGTTAGTGGTGTTGGAAATTGGACACAGGTGTTCAACTCCTGCAGTGTGGCAAGAAAAGAACTGTTAAAAACCGTGTGTTGTTGATAGCATCTAAAAACAATAACAAGAAAAAGCGCCAACCCACAGAAGCGTAAAGGAAATCTCTTGCACCTGAATATCAATCTGGACTGGCTGTCTGCCAAGGGCCTGCCCATCCTGGGGCTCGACATCAGCACGACCGCGGTCAAGCTGGTGGAGTTGTCCGATGCCGGCAAGGGCATGCTGCGGGTGGAGCGCTATGTCATCGAGCCTTTGCCCAAGGATGCCGTGACGGACGGCAACATCGCCAATCTCGACCAGGTGGCCGATACCCTGCGTACCGCGTGGAAGAATCTCGGCAGCCGGATCAAGAACGTCGCGCTTGCGCTGCCGTCATCGGCAGTCATCACCAAGAAGATACTGGCGCCGGCCAGCCTGACCGGCATCGACCTGGAAAACCAGGTGGAAACCGAGGCCAACCAGGTTATTCCCTTCTCGCTGGACGAGGTGAATCTGGACTTTCAGGTGCTCGGTCCGTCGCCCGGCAGCCCGGACGACGTGCAGATCCTGCTCGCCGCCGCGCGCAAGGAAAAAGTTGAAGACCGCGTGGCCGCAGTCGAGGCAGCCGGTCTCAAGGCATTGATCATGGATGTCGAGTCCTTTGCCACGCAGACCGCCTACGAGCAGATCGCCCACCTGCTGCCCAACAGCGGCGCCGGGCAGACCGTGGCGATTATCGATGTCGGTGCGCAGAACATGCACATCAATATTCTCAACAACAACGAGTCGGTGTACCTGCGCGAACATGGTTTCGGCGGCAACCAGCTCAACAACGAAATCTCGCGCCGTTACGGCATGACCAGCGAGGAAGCCGAAAACGCCAAGCGCCGCGGCACGCTGCCCGAAAGCTACGACACGGAAGTGCTGCAGCCGTACAGTGAGACCCTGGCAATGGAAATTGGCCGCGCCTTGCAACTGTTCACCACTTCGACCCAGTATCGCAAGGTCGACCAGATTCTGCTGGCAGGCGGCGGCGCCATGATCCCGGGCATCGATGAAGTGGTCGCCCAGCGCACCGGTACCCCGACGATGGTCGTCAATCCGTTCGCCAATATGGCCGTGGGATCCAATATCCGGCCGCAGACGCTGACCACCGATGCGCCCTCCCTCTTTGTCGCCTGCGGCCTCGCCATGCGGAGGTTTGACCCACAATGATCCGCATCAACCTACTCCCTTATCGTGAACTTGCGCGTGCCGCACGGCGCCGCCAGCTCAACGTATTGCTTGGCATAGCCGTCGCGGCGGGCGTGCTCACCGTCATGCTGGGGCATAGCGTGATTGCCGCGCGCCAGTCGGCGCAGGACGCGCGAAATGCTTATCTCGATCAGGAAATCGCCAAGCTCGACGGCCAGATCGGCGAAATCAAGAAAATCCGCGAACAGACGCAGGCGTTGCTGGAACGCAAGCAGGTTGTGGAAACCCTGCAATCCAACCGCACCGAAGTGGTCCACCTGTTTGACCAGATGATCCGGCTTCTGCCCGACGGCCTTTATCTCAAGTCCTTCAAGCAGGCGGGCGATGTCGTCACCATCAGCGGCTACACGCAATCGAGCGCACGCGTCTCCACCCTGATGCGAAATCTGGACAGCTCGCCCTGGTTCGAGTCGGCCAATCTGGTTGAAATCAAGTCGGCTACCGTAAACAACCTGCGTGCCAACGAGTTTGTGCTGTCGGTCAGGCAGACCCGCCAGCAGGCGGATGACGCAAACGAAAAAGGGGGCAAAGCATGACCCTGGATGAACTCAACAAACTTGATCTGAAGACCCTGGCAGACTGGCCGCTGCCGACCAAGCTGGCGGCGCTTGCGCTGCTGTGCGTGGCGATCGTGGCGGCGGGCTGGTGGTTCGACTGGCGCGGCGGGATGGAGACGCTGGACGCGGCCAAGCAGAAGGAAACCGAATTGCGCAGCGTGTTCACCACCAAGAAAAACCAGGCCATCAATCTGGAAGCCTACAAAAAACAGCTGGTTGATATCGAGCAGGCCTTCGGTGCGTTGCTGAAGCAACTCCCCAATAAACAGGAGATGGATGCGCTGATTACCGACGTCAATCAGGCGGGCCTGGGACGCGGTCTGCAGTTCGAACTTTTCAAGCCGGAGGCCGAAACCGTGTCCGAGTTTTATGCCGAAACGCCGATCCACGTCAAAGTCACTGGCGGCTATCACGATATTGCGGCCTTCGTCAGCGACGTCTCCAAGCTGTCGCGCATCGTCACCCTGCAGAACATATCCATGGAACCGGCCAAGGATGGGGTGCTGAATATGGACGCCATCGTCAAGACCTACCGTTATCTGGACGATGAGGAAGTCATCGCCCGTAAACAGCAAGCCAAGGAGCAAAAGAAATGAAGCGCCTGGTTAGCATCCTGATCGTGCTGGGCCTGACCGGCTGCGGCGGCAGCGGCATGGAAGACCTGCAAAGCTTTGTCGCCGAAACCGGCAAGGACATGCAGGGGAAAATCGAGCCGCTGCCCGAGGTCAAGGTATACGAGCCGTTCACCTACAACGCCTTCGATCTGCCCGACCCCTTCAAGCCGAGAAAGCTTTCGACCGCAGGCGGCGGCATGCAGCCCGACCTCAATCGCCCGAAAGAACCGCTGGAAGCCTTCTCGCTGGAAACGCTGAAAATGGTCGGCATGGTATCCAGACAAGGCGTGATCCATGCGGTGATCGGAACGCCGGACAAGGCGATTTACCACGTCAGGAAAGGCAATTACATCGGCCAGAATTTCGGCCTCATCACGCACATCGGCGACAGCGAGGTGACGTTGCGTGAGATTGTTCAGGATAGCGCCGGGGACTGGTCCGAGCGTACCAGCACCCTGATTTTGCAAGAATGATTTGTAGCACTGAATTCCAAAGAGGCTGACATGAACGCATTGCCGAGAATTGCACAGAAAATGCCCCCCAAGGGGACGCCGATTTTCTACGAGCTGAAGCTCGTGAAAGATCGTATGACCCGTCATCTGTTCGGGATCGCCCTGCTCACTGGTTTGGTGCTGCCGCTCGCGGTGCGCGCCGCCGATGCCCCCCCCACCGGCAACGCGGTGCAAAGCGTCGAGACCACGACGTTGCCTGGGGGCAAGGTCGTGGTGCGCGTCAGCCTGAAAAATGCGCTAACCGCCACCCCCGCCGGCTTCACCGTGGGCAATCCGCCACGCATCGCGCTGGACCTGCCCGACACCGGCAATGCCATGGGGCGCAATACCGTCGAGGCCAATCTCGGCCCGCTGTCGAGTGTGAACGTGGTGCAGGCGGGTACGCGCACGCGCCTCGTGCTGAACCTGAACAAATCGGTTGAATACGACGCCTCGATCGATGGCAAGTCGCTGCTCATTGCACTGGGCGATATCGGCGCCGGCTCCGCGCCGGTGAATGTCAGCCCGCGCTTTGCCGAGGCGTCACCCGGTACGGCGCGCCACAGCATTCGCGATGTCGATTTCCGCCGTGGCGCAGCCGGCGAGGCACGCATCGTGACCACGCTGTCCGATGCGCAGGCGGGCATCAACATCCGCCAGCAGGCCAACGGGGTGGTCGTCGATTTCATCGGTACCGAACTGCCCAAGGCCCTGCAGCGCCGTCTGGACGTGTCCGATTTCGGCACCCCGGTGCAGATCGTCGAAACCTATGCCCTGGGCGACAACACCCGCATGGTGATCCAGCCCAAGGGCGGCTGGGAGTATTCCGCCTACCAGACCGACAACAGCTTCATCGTCGAAGTCAAACAGAGCGACGATGCGCAGAAGAAAACCGCCGACGGCAAGGTGAAATACGTCGGCGAAAAACTCTCGCTCAACTTCCAGAATGTCGAAGTGCGCTCGGTACTGCAGGTCATCGCCGACTTCACCGGCCTCAACATCATCGCCAGCGATACCGTGACCGGCAACCTCACCCTGCGTCTGAAGGACGTGCCGTGGGACCAGGCGCTCGACCTCATCATGCAGACCAAGGCCCTGGACAAGCGCCAGAACGGCAACGTGATCTGGATTGCGCCCAAGGACGAACTGCTGACCAAGGAAAAACTCGAGTTCGAAGCCCGCTCGGCCGTGGCGGATCTGGAACCTCTGACTACCGAGTACATCCAGCTCAATTACATGCGGGCGGACGAAGCGCAAACCATGCTGTACGGCTTTGCCTCCGGCGCCTTCCTCGCTTCTGCCGGCAACAACGCGGTGAACTGCTCGGCGCAGGCGCAGGGTCTGGGCGGCGCGGCCGCGGCGCAGGCCTCGCAGCAGGGCAAGGGGGAGAACGACCAGAAAATCCTCACCAAGCGGGGTCGCGCGACCTATGAATTGAAGACCAATACGCTGATCATCACCGATACGGCGCGCAAGATTCAGGAAGTGCGCGAGCTGCTCGCACGGCTGGATGTGCCGGCCCGCCAGGTCATGATCGAGGCGCGGGTTGTCGTGGCAACCGATGGCTGGAGCCGCGATCTGGGCGCGCGTCTGAACTTTGCTGCAGCCAAGACCTTTGGCGATTACCAGATTGGCGGGGCCACGCCGGGTGCGAACGCCATTGGTACTGGTCAGTCACTGCCGGCCGTTTCGGGTGCGGCGAATCTGGCTGTGTCCCTGTTGAACCTTGCCAACGGTAACCTTCTGGGCCTGGAATTGCGCGCACTCGAGGCCGACAACCGGGGCAAGGTGATTTCCAACCCCCGAGTGATGACCACCAACCAGAAGCCGGCGGTGATTCTGAACGGCACGCAGATTCCCTACATTACGCCCGCTACGCTAACCTCGCCCGCGACGGTGACGTTCAAGGACGCCTTCCTGTGCCTGCTGGTCGATCCGCAGATTCTCAATAACGATTCGATCATCCTGACGGTTGAAGTGCAGAAGGACGCAGTGCGCGATATCGCCAATATTGGGGACAACCCGGCAATCGATACCAAACGGATCAAGACCCAGGTGCGCGTCAACAATGGCGAAACCCTGGTGCTAGGCGGGATATTCGACGGCAACGAGAACTCGACCGTGAGCAAGGTGCCGCTGCTGGGCGATATTCCTGTGTTCGGCAATCTGTTCAAGTCAACGACCAAAGAGAACAGCAAGACGGAGCTGATCATTTTTCTCACCCCGCGCATCCTCGACGATCGCCTGTCGCTCCGCTGATTGCGCTTAGCCAACCAAGCGCGGGCCTGTCCCGCGCTCTTTTGCGTCCGGATTCCCTTCCCTCGCGCGTCCCTGCGTCGCTGCCCATTCGGCTGCTCTCAATTAGACTCAATTAGAATGGCGCCATGAGCAAGCGAGACAACCTTTACCTCGTCGGACTGATGGGCGCCGGCAAGACCACGGTGGGCCGGCTGCTGGCCAAACATTACGGTTGCACCTTCTACGATTCGGACCACGAAATCGAGGCGCGCACCGGCGTCAAGATTCCAGTGATATTCGAGATCGAAGGCGAGGCGGGATTCCGAGATCGGAAGAGCACAC
>CAMTWC010000035.1:0-5366 GCA_947085345.1 uncultured Gammaproteobacteria bacterium
CGGCACACTCTTTCCCTACACGACGCTCTTCCGATCTCGTTAAGAAACGCCGCAAAGGCGGACGGCTTGCCCATGAACGGGCGTTCGATGAAGGCGATGCCTACGAGGTCTTGACCGATCCGATCAATTTCATGGAGGTCCGCGATGCCCTCGGCGCCAAGGGATTGATCTGGGAATCGGCGGAAATCACCATGATTCCGCAGACCATGGTCAAGCTCGAAGGCAAGCAGGCCGAGCAGATGCTCAAGGCGCTTGTTGACGCCGATCATCTCCAGCACTTCCTGCTTCTGTTCCAGCTTCAGCGGCAGGTGCGCAACGATGGTGTCGGCCAGACGGCCGCCCTCGTCGATGCCCGACAGCGAAGTGAGGATTTCCGGCGGAATCTTCTTGTTCAGTTTGACGTACTGGTCGAACTGCGTCAGCAGGGCGCGACGCATGGCCTCGACTTCAACCAGTTCCTCGCCCTCGGCGGGCAGGATTTCGGCGCGCGCGGCAAGATGGGTACCGACATCGGTCACGCCCAGCACGCGGGCGCGCTGATTGCCCTCCACCAGCACCTTGACTGTGCCATCGGGCAGTTTCAGCATCTGCAGCACGGTGGCCACGCTGCCGGTGCCATACAGATCTTCCGGGGTGGGGTCGTCCTGTGCGGCCGTCTTTTGCGCAACCAACAGGATGCTTTTTCCGGACTCCATCGAGGTTTCCAGCGCCTTGATCGATTTGGGGCGGCCGACAAACAGCGGGATGACCATGTGGGGAAACACCACCACGTCCCTAAGCGGCAACAGTGGCAGATCGACCTGTTCCTTGGATATGTTGTCGCTCATCATGATTTCCTGGTTAGGGTTGAGGAAAGGATGCGCGGCATTTCAACCACGCTCATCCACAGTTGGGGGGCATAGTTTGGAATTCAAGATGGCTGACAGGTTCCCCATCAGCCATTCCGGTTCAGGCGCCGGCAGCCAGCGGCTGGTCGCCTTGGTCGGAATAGATCAGCAGTGGCTTGCCTTCGCCCTTGATCAGGCCGTCGTCCACCACCACCTTGCTGACCCCCTTGAGGGAGGGCAGGTCGTACATGGTATCCAGCAGGGCGTGCTCGATGATCGAACGCAGGCCGCGCGCGCCGGTACGGCGCGCCAGTGCGCGCTTGGCGATGGCGTTCAACGCATCTTCGCGGAATTCGAGTTCGACGCCTTCCATCTTGAACAGCTTGGCAAACTGCTTGGTCAAGGCGTTTTTCGGCTCGGTCAGGATCTGCACCAAGGCCGTTTCGTCGAGTTCGTCGAGCGTCGTCACCACCGGCAAACGTCCGACAAATTCCGGGATCAGGCCGTATTTGATGAGATCTTCAGGCTCGACCTGATGCAGCAGCTCGACGTCGCGCTTGGTATCGTCGACGTTCTTGACCTGCGCGCCGAAGCCGATGCCGCCCTTTTCGGTGCGGCCACGGATGACTTTTTCCAGTCCGCTGAAGGCGCCGCCGCAAATGAACAGGATGTTGCTGGTGTCGACCTGGACGAATTCCTGGTTCGGATGCTTGCGCCCGCCCTGCGGCGGAACCGAGGCGGTGGTGCCCTCGATCAGCTTCAGCAGCGCCTGCTGCACGCCCTCGCCGGACACGTCGCGGGTGATCGACGGATTGTCGGCCTTGCGCGAAATCTTGTCGATTTCATCAATGTAAACAATGCCCTGCTTGGCCTTGTCGACATCGTAATCGCACTTCTGCAGCAGCTTCTGGATGATGTTCTCGACATCCTCGCCCACGTATCCGGCTTCGGTCAGCGTGGTGGCGTCGGCAATCACGAAAGGCACGTTCAGCAGACGCGCCAGCGTCTGCGCCAGCAGGGTCTTGCCCGAACCGGTCGGTCCGATCAGCAGGATGTTGCTCTTCGCCAGTTCGACGTCACCGCTGCCCGAATTGCTGCGCAGGCGCTTGTAGTGGTTGTAGACCGCGACCGCCAGCGCTTTTTTCGCCTGGCTCTGGCCGATTACGTACTGATCGAGAATGCCGGCGATTTCGTGCGGCGTCGGCAGATCGGAGCTTGCGCCCTTCTGGCTGTCGGCCTGCTGGATTTCTTCGCGGATGATGTCGTTGCACAACTCGACGCATTCATCGCAGATGAATACCGACGGCCCAGCAATCAGCTTGCGCACTTCGTGCTGGCTCTTGCCGCAGAAGGAGCAGTAAAGAAGTTTGTCGCCCGAGCCTTTGTCTGCCATGCCAGTTCCTTGCTTGCTTAATTGCCTGATGCTTCGATGCGGCTGGTCAGCACCTTGTCGACCAGCCCGTAGTTCACCGCTTCGTCCGCGCTCATGAAGTTGTCGCGATCGGTATCGCGCTCGATGGCTTCCATGCTCTGCCCGGAGTGCTTGGCCAGCATGTCGTTGAGACGGGATTTCAAATAGAGGATTTCCTTGGCGTGGATCGCAATGTCCGACGCCTGGCCCTGAAAACCGCCCAGCGGCTGGTGAATCATTACGCGCGAGTTGGGCAGGCAGAAACGCTTGCCCTTGGCGCCCGCGGTCAGCAGGAACGCACCCATGCTGGCCGCCTGGCCGATGCACAGGGTGGACACGTCCGGCTTGATGAACTGCATGGTGTCGTAGATCGCCAGGCCGGCCGAAACCGAGCCGCCGGGCGAATTGATGTAGAAGTAGATGTCCTTGTCGGGGTTTTCCGACTCCAGGAACAGCATTTGCGCGACCACCAGGTTGGCTGTCACGTCGTTCACCGGGCCAACCAGGAAGATGACCCGTTCCTTGAGCAGGCGCGAGTAAATGTCATAGGCGCGCTCGCCACGGCCGCTCTGTTCGACGACCATCGGAACCAGCCCCAAACCCTGGGGCTCGAAGGGCTGCGAATTGGAAATGTCGCGTTCAAAATCAATATGCATCAGGCACGTCCCATCAGTTCTTCAAAGGAGGTTGTCACGTCTTCCACTTGGGACTGACCTGCAACCCATCCTACCACATTCTCTTCCAGCGCCAGGGACTCGATCTCATGCATCCGTTCCGGGCTCTGGTAGTACCACTGCACCACCTGTTCGGGATCCTCGTAGCTCTGCGCCTGTTCCTGAATCAGGGCACGAATCTGCTCGGGCCGCGCGGTGAGTTTGTTCGCCTGCACGATCTCGGCGAGGATCAGGCCCAGGCGGACGCGACGCTCGGCCTGTCCAGTAAACATATCGGCGGAAAGCTTCATGGTCTGAACCCCTCGCGACTGCATATCCGCTTCGGTCATTTTCATCAGACGCTCGGCTTCCATCGCCACCAGGCTCTGCGGCAAGTCCAGCGTGCTTTTCTGGATCAACAGTTCCATGGCCTGTTCTTTCAGTTTCGCCTGCACGCGGCGTTTGACCTCGAGTTCCAAATTGGCTTTCACCTCGGACTTGAGCTTCTCCACGTCGCCGCTTTCGACACCCAGCGCCCTGGCAAATTCCGTGTCCACTGCCGGCAGCACGGGGGCCTGCACGTCCTTGACCTGCACTTCGAAATGCGCGGCCTTGCCGGCCAGTTCCTTGGCGCCATACTCGGTCGGGAAGGTCAGGTCGAAACCTTTGCTGTCGCCCGCCTTGACGCCGACCAGATTCTGCTCGAAGTCCTTCAGCAGACGACCTTCGCCGATCACCGCAGCGAAGTCCTCGCCCTGGCCGCCTTCGAATGCTGCGCCGTCGACCGTGCCCTGATAATCGAACCTGACCAGATCGCCTTCCACCGCCGCCCGGTCGACGGACACGAAAGTGCGGCGCTGCTTCTGCAGCACTTCCAGCGTTTTCGTCACCTCGGCATCGCCCAGGTCCACGACCGGCCGGCTGATCTTGCCCGTGGAGAGGTCGTCGATCTTCACTTCAGGATAGACCTCGAAGCTGGCGCTGAAGGTCATTTCCGTCGTGCCGGCCTGCCCCGCTTTCGGCTCGAAGCGCGGATAGCCCGCAATCTTCAGCTGGTGGGCCTGTACCGCCTCACCAAAACGGCTCTGCAGGGTTTCACCCAGCACTTCCTGGCGCACGCCAGGGCCATGCTGTCGCGCCACCGCGCTCAAGGGCGCCTTGCCAGGACGGAAGCCATCCATCTTGACGTTGCGTGCCAGGCGCTTGAGGCGGCTCTGTACTTCGTTTTCCAGCTGGTCCATGGGCACGCTGATGTCCAGGCGGCGGACCAGTCCTTCGAGAACTTCAAGATTTGCTTGCATCAAAATACTTTCTGGCTGAATTGAGGATGGATGTGAAACCTAAAACCGATGGTGCGAAAGGGGGGACTCGAACCCCCACGCCTTGCGGCGCTGGAACCTAAATCCAGTGCGTCTACCAATTCCGCCACTCTCGCGGCTGGGCCGCAAAACTATCGACCGATAAGTGTAATATAATCAATGCGATGCTGTCACCCAAGCCAAGCCGGCATCCTGCCTAAGTCTTTATTCCCATTCCGCTTTTTTGTTGCCGGTGCCGGTCGATCACTACGAAAACTTTCCTGTTGCGTCCTGGCTGCTGCCCAAACGGCTGCGCCAACCTGTGGAAGCCATCTACCGGTTTGCCCGCTCGGCGGACGATATCGCCGATGAAGGCGATGCGCCGCCGGAAGCGCGGCTGGCCCAGCTGGCGACCTATCACGCCGAGCTGGACCGCATCGAACGCGGCGACACGCCGACCGATCCCGTTTTCGGCCCCCTGACCGCGGCCATCCATGCGCACGCCATCCCGCTCGCCCCGTTTCGCGACCTGCTGTCGGCTTTCGCGCAGGACGTTGAAAAAAAGCGCTACGCCAGCTTCGGCGAAGTCATGGACTACTGCCGCCGCTCGGCCAACCCGGTGGGACGCCTGATGCTGCATCTGTACGGCGACCGCGATCTGCGCCACCTGGCCTATTCCGATGCCATCTGCAGCAGCCTGCAAGTGATCAATTTTCTGCAAGACATCGCCGTTGACTACCGGAAAGACCGCATCTACCTGCCGCAGGACGAACTGGCTGCGCACCGCGTCAGCGAAACGCAGATCGCCGCGGGCGACACGCGCGGCCTGTGGCACATGATGATGCACAAGCAGATCGAACGTGCGCGCAAGCTGCTGCAGTCCGGCGCGCCGCTCGGCCGACACCTGAAGGGACGCATCGGCCTTGAGCTGCGCGTCACCATCCTCGGCGGCGAAACCATCCTGCGAAAGCTGCACGCCGACCCCGGCTGCGTATTCCACAACCGTCCGGTGCTGGCCAGGAAGGACTGGATTGCCATGCTCGGCCGAGCGCTCTTCTAAGCATGGATGCCCATCAGTACTGCCAGGAACGCGCCGCCGCCAGCGGCTCCAGTTTCTACTACAGTTTCGTCTTCCTGCCGCCGGACACGCGGCGCGCGATCACCGCGTTCTATGCGC
>CAMTWC010000036.1:0-23940 GCA_947085345.1 uncultured Gammaproteobacteria bacterium
AAGGAAGAGTTCGAATGCGCCTGCCAGTTGGATATGTGGGCGCAACAGGGGCGCATCCGGTTCTGGGTACGCAACCTTGTGCGGCGCGAAGGCAGTTCATTCTTCTTGCAGAAGGCCGATGGCCGCTTCTACCCGGACTTCCTCTACCAGTTGCCAGGGGGGGCAGGCCAGCCGGGGCCGATTCTCGCGGTGGAATACAAGGGCGCTGATCGATGGAACGGGGCTGAAGATGACCGCCTGATCGGTGGCCTGTGGGCCAACCTGTCAGAAGGCCGTTGCCGGTTCGTGATGGTCAAGGACAGGCGGTGGGATTGGGTTGAGGAGAAACTGTGATGGCGCCGAGAAAGCCGTCGAATTCATCCCCAATAACCGACCTGTCCCTCGTCCGCTCCTCGGCGGCCGAATACCTGACTTTCGTCGCCGCCAGCGGCCAGGGGGGCGTGGAGGCGGTGTATGCCGATGAGAGCATCTGGCTGACCCAGAGATGATGGGCGTGCTGTACGACGTGGAAACCCATACCATCAACTATCACCTGAAAAAAGTGTTTGGCGACAGCGAGCTGGAGGAAGCGGCAGTTATTCGAAAATTTCGAATAACTGCCGCCGACGGCAAGAGCTACGACACCCAGCACTACAAGCTGTTCGAAAGCGATTTTGACCGGCTGCTGAAACAGATTGAATCTGGCAGCACATCGGTTGAGGAAGAGGACTGAGGCGCATGGCCACGAAGAAAACAACCAAAGCTACGCCCAGCTGGAGCGACGTCAAAACCCAACTGGCCGACTTCGACCGCGCCGGTTTGCTGGGGCTGGTGCAAGACCTCTACGCCGCGAGCAAGGACAACAAGGCTTTTCTGCACGCCCGCTTTGGTTTGGGCGATGATCCGCTGGAACCCTACAAGGATTTGATTATCCGCTGGATCAATCCGCCGGATTTTCGCAATCCGATCTCGGTCAGCAAGGCCAAGAAAGCTATCAGCGACTACAAGAAGGCGCTGGGCCAGCCCGAGGGCTTGGCCGAACTCACGGTGTTTTACTGTGAGGAAGTGTTCGCCTTTCTGGCCGGTTGCGGCATTGACGACGAAGGCTTTTATGACGCGCTGGTGCGGATGTTCGAACAGGCGCTGAAGTACGTGCTGGCCCTGCCCAAGGCGCAGCAGGCGGCATTCCTGGTCCGGCTCGACCGGGTGCGCCAACTGGGACAAGACGTCGGCTGGGGCGTGGGCGATGACTTCGACCATTTCTGGTCGGAAGCCGGATTGGCTGGACAGGAATGAAGCATGCAGGGAAAGTGGCGCATCACCGGCACGGCGGTCAGGGTTTCCGCTACGGTTCTTTCTGCGGAAGGCGGAGGGGCGCTTCTGCCCAAACTTTCCCTGCCATCTGGCGGAATGGGATCAAGGAGAAGCTGCAATGATCGCACCCGGGAACGACCCGAAACAGTCTCTGGAAGACCTGCTGGCGCGTATTCGCCAGTTGCAGGACGAGGTGGAGGAAAGCTACCGGCAAAGCCGGGAAGCATGGCAGCGCAAAAGGCTGGCGCTGGCGGGCGAATGGCGGCGGCAGCAGCGCCGCTACAAGGTGGGGTTGGGGCGCTATCTCGTGCGCGCCCGGCCGCTGGTGGTGTTGACCGCGCCGGTCATTTATGCCGGCTGGCTGCCGTTTCTGCTCATGGATGCGTTCGTCACCCTCTACCAGCGGGTGTGCTTTCCCGTGTATGGCATTCCCAGGGTGAAACGGGTGGATTATCTGGTGTTCGACCGGGGTGGCCTGCCCTATCTGAACCTGCTGGAGCGCTTCAACTGCTTTTACTGCTCCTATGGCAACGGGGTGGCGGCCTATACCCGGGAAGTGGCGGCGCGCACCGAGCAGTACTGGTGTCCCATCAAGCATGCCCGCCGGCTTGCCGATGTCCATTCGCGCTATCCCCGCTTTACGGAGCATGGCGATGGCGAGCATTACCGCGCGCGGCTCGCTAGCCTGCGCCGCGATTTCGATGACCTGCGGCCACGCCGCGACAAGGAGCCTTCCGATGCATGATCGTTTTCTCGTTCGTCTGTTCTGGCTGACGCTGGCCGCCGTTTTGCTGACGCTGCTTTGGCGCGGCGCGCCCGACTGGCAAGGCTGGTTCGAAAAAACCCCCGATGCCGCGCCGCGCGTGGTTACCGCCCGCGGCGACCTGGCGGCGGACGAAAAAGCCACCATCGAGCTGTTCGAGAAATCGCGGGGGTCGGTCGTGTTCATCACCACCAAGGCCCAGGTCATGGATTTCTGGACCCGCAACGTGTTCACCGTGCCGCGCGGCACCGGTTCCGGCTTCATCTGGGACGATGCGGGCCACGTCATCACCAACTACCACGTGATAGAGGGCGCCAGCGAGGCCACGGTGAAACTCGCCGACGGGCGCAGCTTCAAGGCTGCCCTGGTGGGCGCCTCGCCGGCCCACGACATCGCCGTGCTGAAGATCGGCGTGGGCTTCAAGCGGCCGCCGCCGGTGCCGGTGGGCAGCAGCCACGATCTGAGAGTGGGGCAGAAGGTGTTCGCCATCGGCAACCCCTTCGGCCTGGACTGGACGCTGACCACCGGCATCATCTCCGCGCTGGACCGCTCCATCGGCGGCAATGGCGGGGCCACGATCAATCACCTGATCCAGACCGACGCCGCGATCAACCCGGGCAACTCCGGCGGCCCCCTGCTCGATTCCGCCGGGCGGCTGATCGGTATCAACACCGCCATCTACAGCCCCAGCGGGGCCAGCGCCGGTGTCGGCTTCGCGGTGCCGGTGGATACCGTCAACCGGGTAGTACCGCAGCTTATCAAGGGCGGCAAATACGTGCGGCCCGCCCTGGGCATCGAAGTGGATGAGGGGCTCAACCAGCGGCTGGCGCAGCTGCGCGGCGTGGAAGGCGTGGTGATCCTGAAGGTGAGCCCCGGATCGGCGGCGGAAGCGGCGGGCCTCAAGGGGGCGACGCTCTCGCGCGACGGCGGCATCGTGCCGGGAGACACCATCGTCGCTGTCGAGGGCAAACCGGTCACCTCGGTGGGCGAGCTGCTGGCCCGCCTGGACGATTACCGGGTGGGCGACACCGTGAAGGTGACGGTGCTGCGGGACGCCAAGGAGATTGTTGTTCCAGTCGTGTTGCAGCCCGGACTCTGAATGCGTGCGGCCGTGTACCGTGCGGTCCCGTTGCCGCGGCGGTGAGACCTGCCGTCAAGCCAGACAAGAAAAAGCCGACCCGGAGGTCGGCGTTGCACGTCAGGACGGAAAGGTCGCAGAGGCGCAGGCTTACTTGTCCTTCACCTCTTCAAACTCGGCATCGACGACGTTGTCGTCGGCCGGCTGGCTGCTGCCGGCACCTGCCGCCGCACCCGGCTGAGCCTGGGCCTGCTCGGTCTTGTACATGTGCTCGGCAAGCTTGTGGCTGGCGGTGGTGAGCGCGTTGGTCTTGGCCTCGATGGTGTCCTTGTCGCCTTCGCGCACGGCGTCTTCGGCTTCCTTCAGCGCCGTTTCGATCGCGGCCTTCTCGTCGGCCGGCACCTTGTCGCCGTATTCAGCCAGCGATTTCTTCACCGAGTGGATCATCGCGTCCGCTGCGTTGCGCGCAGTCGCCAGTTCGAAGGCCTTGTGGTCTTCGGCGGCGTTGGCTTCAGCGTCCTTCACCATCTGCTGGATTTCGGCCTCGGTCAAACCGGAAGATGCCTGGATCTTGATCTTGTTTTCCTTGCCGGTAGCCTTGTCCTTGGCAGACACGTGCAGGATGCCGTTGGCGTCGATGTCGAAGGTGACCTCGATCTGCGGCATGCCGCGCGGGGCCGGGGGGATGTCCGTGAGGTTGAACTGGCCGAGGCTCTTGTTGCCGGCGGCCATTTCGCGCTCGCCCTGCAGCACGTGCACGGTCACCGCGCTCTGGTTGTCGTCTGCGGTGGAGAACACCTGCGAGGCCTTGGTCGGGATGGTGGTGTTCTTCGGGATCAGCTTGGTCATCACGCCGCCCAGGGTCTCGATCCCTAGGGAGAGGGGCGTCACGTCGAGCAGCAGCACGTCCTTCACTTCACCCTGCAGCACGCCACCCTGGATCGCGGCGCCGACGGCCACGGCTTCGTCCGGGTTGACGTCGCGGCGCGCATCCTTGCCGAAGAAGTCCTTCACCGCGTCCATCACCTTGGGCATGCGGGTCTGGCCGCCGACCAGGATGACGTCGTCGATCTGCGAGGTGGTCAGCCCGGCGTCCTTCAGCGCCATCTTGCACGGCTCGATGGTGCGCTTGATCAGGTCCTCGACCAGGCTCTCGAACTTGGCGCGCGTGATCTTCACCGCCAGGTGCTTGGGACCGGAGGCGTCGGCGGTGATGTAGGGCAGGTTGACTTCGGTCTGCTGGCTGGACGACAGCTCGATCTTGGCCTTTTCCGCGGCTTCCTTCAGGCGCTGTAGTGCGAGCACGTCCTTCTTCAGGTCGACGCCCTGTTCCTTCTTGAACTCTTCCGCGATGTAGTCGATCAGGCGCTGGTCGAAGTCCTCGCCGCCGAGGAAGGTGTCGCCGTTGGTCGACAGCACTTCGAACTGATGCTCGCCGTCCATCTCGGCGATCTCGATGATCGAAATGTCGAAGGTGCCGCCGCCGAGGTCATACACGGCAATCTTGCGGTCGCCTTCCTTCTTGTCCATGCCGAAGGCCAGCGCGGCCGCGGTCGGCTCGTTGATGATGCGCTTGACTTCCAGGCCGGCGATGCGACCGGCGTCCTTGGTGGCCTGACGCTGGCTGTCGTTGAAGTAGGCCGGCACCGTGATGACGGCTTCGGTCACTTCCTCGCCCAGGTAGTCCTCGGCGGTTTTCTTCATCTTGCGCAGGATTTCAGCCGAGACCTGCTGCGGGGCCAGCTTCTCGCCGCGCACTTCCACCCAGGCGTCGCCGTTGTCGGCCTTGACGATCTTGTAGGGCATCAGGCCGATGTCCTTCTGCACTTCCTTCTCTTCGAAGCGGCGGCCGATCAGGCGCTTGACAGCGAACAGGGTGTTCTTTGCGTTGGTGACCGCCTGGCGCTTGGCCGGCGCGCCCACCAGGATCTCGCCATCTTCGGTGTAGGCCACGATGGACGGCGTGGTACGCGCGCCCTCGGCGTTCTCGATCACCTTCGGCGTGCCGTTTTCCATCACCGCCACGCAGGAGTTGGTGGTACCCAGGTCAATGCCAATAATGCGTCCCATGATGCGTTCCTTCTATGAAAGTTTGAATTGAAATGGATATGGGGGGAGGGAAGCGCTATTTCAAGCGTCCTTGCCCTTGGCCACTATCACCAGTGCCGGCCGCAGCGTGCGTTCGTTGAGGCGGTAGCCTTTCTGCAGGACCGTCACCACCGTATTGGCCGGCTGATCGGACTCGACCACCTGGATCGCCTGGTGCTGGTGCGGGTCGAACTTCTCGCCCAGCGGGTCGATGTCGGTCAGGTTGAATTTGCCAAAGGCGGCGGTCAGCTGCTTCAAGGTCAGCTCGACGCCCGCCTTCAGGTTTTCCACGCTCGGCGACTCGACCGCCAGCGCGGCTTCCAGGCTGTCCTTCACGGCCATCAGTTCGCTGGCGAAGTTTTCCACCGCAAACTTGCGCGCCTTCTCGACGTCTTCCGCCGCGCGGCGGCGCATGTTCTCGGTCTCTGCCTTGGCGCGCAACCAGGCATCGTGATGCTCAGCCGCCTGGAGTTCGGCTGCCTTCAGCATTTCTTCCAGGCTCGGCATGGTTTCCTTTTCGTGGCTTTCGGCCGACGGCGTGTCGTTTTTGATTTCGTCCTGCATGTGTGCTCCCAGTTGGTTCTCGCGGAGAGGTGGGGGCGGGAGTAGGGTTTTCAAGTACCCGATCAAACAACGCGGCCGGAATCGAAAACCGAAATAAAGCGGCACGCCTCGCCGTCATATCTCAAACGCGGAGAATGGAATGGACGCCTCCCCCGTGCGTGCTGAACACGAGTTACCCACCGCGCCGGTCGCCGCAGGTGTAGAGGGACCGCCGGCGCCGTGGATAACTCTGCGGTAGTGGTTTAGGAGGTGGACCCTCACGGGCCGACGGCATCGAAGTGCCAAAGGTGGAAGATACGAAGATCTTCACAGGCAAACCGGAGGGTCCGAACTGAATGTTAGCAAAACGGTCGTCGGCATTGACATTGCCAAACGGGTATTTCAGTTGCACCGGATCCACATGGAGACCGGAGAAATCGTGAGCCTGCAGCTCAAGCGCGAGAAGTTCCTGGAGCACTTTGCCAACCGGCAGCCCTGCCTGATCGGCATGGAGGCCTGCGGAGGTGTGCGGGGACTGCTCGCCGAATACGGCGAGGTCATGCCGCAGGGTAAGGCCCGGGTCAGGTAAAGGCATTGCCGAAGCCTTGCCCCGCCTGTCGGATCGACTGCCGGCGATGGTGATCGACACCCTGCGCGAACAATGGGCACGCATCGGCAAGATGGATGAGGAAATCGCCACCATCGGACGGCGCATGAAGCTCTGGCTCAAGGAAGACGAAGCCTGCAAGCGGATTGCCGAGATTCCGGGTGTGGGTCCGCTCACGGCCACGGCAGCCGTCGCCATCATGGGCGATGCCAAGGCGTTCAAATCGGGACGGGAGTTCGTGGCCTTTGCCGGTCTCGTGCCGCGACAGACCGGCACCGGCGGGCGGGTTCGACTGCTCGGCATCGGCAAGCGGGGCGATACCTGCCTGCGCACGCTGTTGATCCATGGCGCAAGGTCGGTGCTGACCCATGCCAAAGACCCCGGTCCGTGGGTGACCGGATTACGCCAGCGCCGGCCGCTGAATGTCGCGGTGGTGGCGCTGGCCAACAAGATGGCACGGACGATCTGGGCGCTTCTCGCCCATGAGCGGACGTACCAAAGAGAGTTTGTGAGTCAGCCCGTATAGAGCTGGCGCACAACGCGTGTATCAACCACTTTGAGGAAAGGAGTGGCCGCCGTAAAGGTTGCGCAGGCTCGATGAAAGTGTGATGGCAAACAGGTCAGACCGTGACCCGCCAAGCCTGAATGGCTGACAGGACTTCGAGTCCTCCAGGAGAATGAGGCGCGGGTCAGCGGATTCCATCAGGGCCAGCAGGTCCATTCCTGCACAACAGGCCGGATATAGAACTGCAGCCTGTCTGTCCCAACACACCCAACATCGTCCTTGGCGAACGGGAGGCGTCCGTATAAATGCCATGGCCACCAACCCTCGCCGCAAGATTCTCGTCGCCGGCGGCCTGATTGCCTTCGGCGCCGGCTTCAGCGCCACCGCCAAGCGCATGTTCAGCCCGCTCCTGGACCGCAGCGCGCCTAAAAACCAGTACCACGGCGCCTCCCTCGAACCCGAGTTCAACATCGATCCTGCAATCGGGACGCTCAAGGTGAACCCGGCGCAGCAGGTGAGCTACACCATGTGCCTCGGCTGCACCACCCTGTGCGGCGTGCGGGTGTGCATCGACCGCACCAGCGGCAAGGTGCTGCGCGTCGCCGGCAACCGGCTGGCGCCGCTTGCCATGGGGGGGAATGGTCGCCTCGTTCGCGCTGATGGGGGTGCTGGTCGGCGCGCTTGGCAAACGAGCCGTTGTCCAGCGGCGCCATGCTGTTGATCGCCTTCGGTATCGTGATGCTGGTGCCCGGGCTTAACAACCGCTTCACACAACTGATGGCGCCGCTTGCCGGGTATGCCAACCAGGCATCGAGCCGCGTCGAAGGCAGCTCCCTGGCCGGAGACTTTGCGCTGGGCGCGTTGCTTGGCATGGTGTGGAGTCCGTGCTCGGGGCCCCTGCTCGCGCCCGCGCTGACGCTGGTTGCGACACAAGGCAACGCAACCGGCGGCGCGCTCATTCTCGGCCTGTTCGGCCTCGGTGCAGCCGTGCCCCTGATGGCCATCGCCTATGCTACACGCGCCGGCTTCGCGCGCTCGCGTGACTGGGTTCTGGCGCACATAGGCAAATTGAAGCAGGGCTTCGCGTGGCTGATCCTGTTCGGCGGCGCCAAATGGCTGGAAGCACAGATCACCCGGCGGCTGCCCAAGATAAGTCTTCGGCAAGCTCGGCCCGCGTCCTGAAATGGCCGATTTGATAGCCTACTTTACGGTTCTTGCCCCGGCTTGTTTAACCGGCCTGGATTGCGGCGGCCAAAAGAAAAAAGCCCGGTCAAATGACCGGGCTTTTCATGTGTGGTGCGCCCGAAGAGATTCGAACTCCTGACCCCTTGGTTCGTAGCCAAGTACTCTATCCAGCTGAGCTACGGGCGCTTTGAAGGTTGCGCATTATACGCAGTTTTATTGATCTTGGACAGGTTTTAGGCCTATCTGTAATTGGCGGAGACGGAGGGATTCGAACCCTCGATACAGGTTTAAGCCCGTATGCTCCCTTAGCAGGGGAGTACCTTCAACCTCTCGGCCACGTCTCCGAACCGCCGCGCATTGTATCGGAATGTGCAGCGGAAAGCCACCTTACACGCTGGCCTTGTCGAGTTCGAAAGCCTGGTGCAGGGCGCGCACTGCGAGCTCCATGTACTTGTCCTCGACCACCACCGAGATCTTGATCTCCGAAGTGGAGATCATCTGCAGGTTGATGTTTTCCTTCGACAGGGTCTCGAACATCTTGCGCGCGATGCCGACGTGCGAGCGCATGCCGACGCCGACAATGGAGACCTTGGCGATCTTGTCGTCGCCGGTGACCTCGCGTGCGCCGATGTCGGTGGCGATAGGCTTGACGATGTCCATCGCCCTGGCGAAGTCGTTGCGGTGCACGGTGAAGGTGAAGTCGGTGGTATTCGCGTGACCGACGTTCTGCACGATCATGTCGACGTCGATGTTGGCGTCGGCGATCGGGCCGAGGATCTGGTAGGCGATGCCGGGATGATCGGGCGCACCGACCACGGTGATTTTGGCTTCGTCACGGTTGAAGGCGATGCCGGAAATGATGGCCTGTTCCATGGAGTTGTTTTCCTCGAAGGTGATGAGCGTGCCGTCGCCTTCGTCCTGAAAGCTGGACAGCACGCGGAGTTTGACTTTGTATTTGCCGGCGAATTCGACCGAGCGGATTTGCAGCACCTTGGAGCCCAGGCTCGCCATTTCGAGCATTTCCTCGAAGGTGATGGTTTTCAGCCGCCGCGCTTCGGGCACGATGCGCGGGTCGGTGGTGTAGACGCCGTCGACGTCGGTGTAGATTTGGCATTCGTCCGCTTTCAAGGCGGCGGCCAGCGCCACGCCGGTGGTGTCGGAGCCGCCGCGCCCCAGCGTCGTGATGTTGCCTTGTTCGTCGACGCCCTGGAATCCGGCGACCACCACCACATGGCCGGAATCCAGATCGGCGCGTATCCTGGCCTCGTCGATCGACAGAATGCGCGCCTTGGTGAAGGCGTTGTCGGTGAGGATGCGCACCTGCGCGCCGGTGTAGCTTTTCGCTTTCAGGCCCAGGTCCTTCAGCGCCATCGCCAGCAGCGCGATGGTGACCTGCTCGCCGGTCGACACCATCATGTCCAGTTCGCGTGGGTCGGGGGTGGCCTGAATCTGCTTCGCCAGTCCGATCAGGCGGTTGGTCTCGCCCGACATGGCCGAGAGCACCACCACCACCTGATGTCCGAGCATTTTGAATTTGGCGACGCGTTCCGCCACTGCGCGGATGCGTTCGACGTTGGCGACCGAGGTGCCGCCGTATTTTTGTACGATGAGTGCCATGGTTTTAGGTAATGAGTTAAGCGCGGGATTTTAATGGATTAACGCTCAAATAGCGCGATCGACTCCACATGCGCCGTGTGCGGGAACATGTTGGCGACTCCGGCCGCTTCGAGCCGGTAGCCCTTGACGTGCACCAGCACCTCGGCGTCGCGCGCCAGCGTGGCGGGGTCGCACGAGACGTAGACGATGCGCTGCGGCGCGCCCCCATTTCCTGATTCAGAACAGCCCGGCAGCGATTTGACGACTTCAATGGCGCCGGAACGTGGCGGGTCGATCAGCAGCTTGTCGAAGTGGCCGAGGGCGGCAAATTTCTCCGGCGTCATTTCGAACAAGTTGTCGACTGCGAAGCGGGCGTTGGCCAGGCCGTTGCGCAGGGCATTTTCACGGGCACGGGCGACCAGCTCGGTGCTGCCTTCGATGCCCAGCACCTCGGCGCCGCTTCGGGCGATGGGCAGGGTGAAGTTGCCCAGGCCGCAGAACAGGTCGGCGATGTGTTCGCCGGGCTGCGGATGCAACAGCCGTAGCGCGCGGCTGACCAGCGCGCGGTTGATGGCGGTGTTGACCTGGGTGAAGTCGGTGGGTTTGAACGGCATCACCAGGCCGAATTCGGGCAGGCTGTAGCTGAGTTCGGGGGCAATGTCGGGCCAGAAAGGGCGGACGGTATCGGGGCCTTTGGATTGCTCCCATATCTGCACATGATGACGATCGGCAAATTCTCGAATTTGGGTGGCATCGTCGTCGGTCCAGGGTTCGAGCAGGCGGAACACCAGCACGGTGACATGCTCGCCGACGGCCACCTCGATCTGCGGGATTCGGTCGGCGTTCGACAGAAAGCCAATCAGTTCGCGCAGCGGCTGGATCAGCGCCGAGACATCCGGGGTGAGCACTTCGCAGCTCGACATGTCGGCGATGAAGCTGGAGCGTTTTTCGCGGAAGCCCACCAGCCCGCCGCCTTTCTTGTCGACCCAGCGCGCGGACAGCCGTGCGCGCGTGCGGTAGCCCCAGCTCGGGCCGTGCAGGGGGGGCAGGATGATGTCGGGGCGGACCTTGCCGATACGGGCGAGGTTCTCCTCCAGCACGCGCTGCTTGGCAGCCACCTGTGCGCTGGCTTCCAGATGCTGCATCGAGCAGCCGCCGCAGCGGCCAAAGTATTTGCAGCGTGGTTCAGTGCGTTGCGCGCTGGCTTTCAGAATGGCGACCGCATTGGCCGAGTTGTACTTGGCGTGTTTGCGGTAAATGGCAATTTCCGCGCGTTCGCCCGCCAGCGCGCCGTCGACGAAGGTGACTTTGCCGTCGATGCGCGCAATGCCGTGGCCCTCGTGATCGAGGGACAGAATGTCGACGACCGGATTCATGCCCAGGCTGCCAAAAACTCTTGCCAGTGCGGCGCAGGATGGGCTGCCACGGTGCTGCGCGCAAGCTCGATCTCGGTGGCATACGCGGCGTCGGAAAGGGTGCCGCGCATTTTCTGGAAGCGCAGGTAGACCAGCCAGGTGTTCATGACGTCGGTTTCGCAGTAGTTGCGGATGGCGTCGATTTCGCCTTTCTGGAAGGCGTCCAGCACCTTCGAGCCGTCCATCCCCAGCTTGCCGGGAAAGCCGCACAGCCTGGCCATCTGGTCGAGCGGGGCATTGGCGCGCGGCTGGTACATCGCCAGCACGTCCATCAGGTCGAGGTGGCGGGTGTGGTAGCGGCCCAGATAGTTGTTCCACTTGAATTCCTTATCGTCGTCGCCCCAGTCCCAGTAGCGCGCCGCCGCCACGCCGTGAATCAGGCTGCGGTAATGCAGCACCGGGAGGTCGAAGCCGCCGCCGTTCCAGGAAATGAGTTGCGGTGTATAGCGCTCGATGCCGTCGTAGAAGCGCTGGATCAGTTCGGCCTCAGGGCTGTCGGGTTCACCCAGCGACCACACCTTCAGCTGGTCAGCGCTGCGCAGCACGCAGGAAATGGCGACGATGCGGTGCAGGTGATGCGGCATGAAGTCATTGCCGGTTTTCTGGCGGCGGGCGAGCAGCACCATTTCTGCAAGCTCGGCCTGCGGCAGCGCCGCCTTGTCGATGCCGTTGACTGCGGCGAACCCGGCGAGGTCGGGGATCGTTTCAATGTCGAAAACCAGGGTGGGGTGCATGGGCGGGGGCAGACAAAAACCGCCATTTTACGCTGTCAGTGCAGGGCTGCGTCGAGCTCCGAGGCTGCAATCAGGGCGTCCAGATAGGCAACGGAAATCTGGTGCAGCGGAATATTCAGTTGCTGCGCGTACATGGCCAGGGTTTCGACATCGTTTCTCTCACAGGCATGCGTCAGCTTCAGCATGGCGCCTTCCGGCGTGGGATGTGCGCTCAGCGCGCGCGCGCTGGTCGCCGGCAGCCCCAGCTTGCGGATGAGTTTCCCCACCGGCAGTGACAGCGCATGCGGGGCGATCGACAACAGGCCGATTTCAAATGCGGCGGCCGAACTTTCGGCGGGCGCACCCAGACGGGTGATTTTGCCCATGAACAAGGCCCGCGTGAGGGCGTTCACTGCGACCCGGCGCGTCGCTTCGTCAGGATGGGTGCCAGCCAGTGCCAAGAGCGCCGCCACCCGGCTGGAACGTTGCGGGCCCAGCATGACCAGCGCGTGGGCGGCCGATTCGGCGGGACGGCTCAAACCGCCGACCTGGGAATTGGCGATGGCGAGCAGACGCGGCACCATGTCCGGGTTCAGCCGGAAGAACTGCACCAGCGTATCGGTCGATCCGCGCAGGGCAATGGCCAGCAAATCCAGCTGCACCGCCTGGTTGTGGTTGATTTCTGCGGGCTGGGTGTCGCCGGAAAAATAGTTGCCCTTGAACCAGGTGTTCTCAGGCCAGCGTGCCTGGACGCGAGAGTGCCGCACCCCGTCCACGACCAGGCGTGCCGCAACTTTTGGCGGGATGTCGTCGGGGTGGCAGCCCAGGTAGCGCCAGGCGGAAGCACTGTCCAGCACGACCGGATTGTTGCGGTTGAGCGTGGGGCAGAACGTCAGGCCGGCCTCCTGTAGTGCAAGGGCGCGTGCCAGATGCTGTTCGTTGTCGAGTGCCACGCACCAGATCAACTTGCGGTGATTGATTTGTTGCGGAATGTCGCTGAACAGCACATCCGTACTGATCCGAACCAGCAAGGGCAACTCGCCGCTCATACCGCCTTGCGTCAATGAGTAGAGGCCGGTCAGCAACATGTCTTCGTCCATTTGACGAAGCGCGGGTGGCGCATCGGCAGGCACCGTGCGGCCGCGCAACACCAGCTGGTGGGCAACCAGATTGGAGGCGGAATCGAACAGCGGATCAAACGATAAAAAGCGCGCGCGCAGGCTCTCCTCGCGAACCGGCGCACCGCTGTCGATGCCCAGCATTTGGGTTACCACTACGGGCTGTTCGGATTCGCGGGTGTTGATGCCACCGCCGATGATGCGCGATGGATGGGGATCGTCTGAGGTCATTATTATTCACTGCGGGAGTAGTACGATCATTCTAGCGCGGCGAACCCTTTTTGATGTGGTTCGCCGTCAGCACCGCATCTGACCAGTGGGAGGGCCGCGACCGCGTGCGCGTCAGGTACTGAGCCCGCGCCGCCGACGGATGTCGGCAATGAGGCCCAGCGTCGAGCCGTCGTGCTCGCCGATCACGCGCACCGAACTCAGCGCGGCGCGGATCGGCGGCGCCAGTTGCTTGCCGAGCTCGACCCCCCACTGATCAAAGCTGTTGATCTGCCAGATCACGCCCTGCACGAACACCTTGTGCTCGTAGAGCGCGATCAGCATGCCCAGCGTGTGCGGGTCGAGCTTCTGGTAGAGCAGGGTGTTGCTGGGACGGTTGCCGGGGAAGACCTTGTGCGGCGCCAGCGCGCGGGCATCCTCGCGGCTCATGCCCTGGGCAATCAGTTCCGCTTCGATCACCGCGCGCGATTTGCCTTTCAAGAGCGCCTCGGTCTGCGCCAGGCAGTTGGCAAGCAGCCATTCGTGCTGGTCGGCCAGCGGCGTGGGGTTGACCGCCGCCGCCAGGAAGTCGGTCGGGATCAGGCGCGTGCCCTGGTGCACCAGCTCGAAGAAGGCATGTTGGCCGTTGGTGCCGGGCGCGCCCCACACGATTGGACCGGTGTTGTAGTTGACCAGCTTGTTGGCGCGGTTGACGTTCTTGCCGTTCGACTCCATGTCGAGCTGCTGCAGGAAGGGCACCAGCAGGCGCAGCCGCTGGTCGTAGGGAAACACGCCGTAGGTGTCGGTGCCCCAGAAATTGGCGTACCAGATGCCCAGCATGCCGAGGATGACCGGCATGTTGGCCTCCAGCGGCGCCTCCTTGAAATGGATGTCCATCGCATGCGCGCCCGCCAGCAGCGCCTGGAAGTTGCCCCAGCCGATCTGCAGCGCGATCGACAGGCCGATCGCCGACCACAGCGAATAGCGCCCGCCGACCCAGTCCCAGAAGATGAACATGTTCTCAGGGTCGATGCCGAACGCCTCGACCGCCTGCGCGTTGGTCGACAGCGCCACGAAATGCCGTGCCACCGCAGCCGGCGCACGCAGCGCGGCCAGCAGCCAGGCCTTGGCCGAATTGGCGTTGGCCAGGGTTTCCAGCGTGGTGAAGGTCTTCGAGGCGACGATGAACAGCGTGGTTTCGGGGTCGAGATGCGCGAGCGTGCCGGCCAGATGCGCGGGATCCAGGTTGGAGACGAAATGCACCCGCACGCTTTCCACCGCGTAATGGTCGAGCGCCGCGCATACCATTGCCGGGCCCAAGTCCGAGCCGCCGATGCCGATGTTCACCACATTGCGGATCGGCTTGCCGGTGTGCCCCAGCCAGCTGCCGTTGTGGATGGACTCGACGAAGCGCTGCATGCGGTTGAGCACTGCCGCGACCTCGCGCTCGACATCCACGCCTTCCACCACCAGCGGCGGGCGCACCGGTGCGCGCAGGGCGGTATGCAGCACGGCACGCTTCTCGGTGAAGTTGATGCGCTCGCCGCTGAACATGGCGTTGCGCATGGCCTCCAGTTCGGATTCGCGCGCCAGCTGCATCAGATGCTGCATCGTTTCGGGCGTGACGCGATTCTTCGAGTAGTCGAGCAGCAGGTTGCCGCAGCGCAGCGACAACTGGTCGAAACGTGTCGCATCCTCGCGGAATGCGGCGCGCATGTCGAAGCTGCGCATGGCCTTGAAGTGCTGTTCCAAAGCCTTCCAGGCGGGCAGGTGTTTGAGCGGTTTCATGAGCGAACGATGTGTGGGGCAGGCTTCGAAGGTATCATAAGCAGGCGGCGCCGAGAGCCACCCAGGCGATGGCGCCGAGCCTTTTTAGACGGTTCAGGATGAGACAGCATGGTTACCGTGACACAGAACACACTCGTATATATCACCTATTCCATTCTTGACGCGCGCGGCATGGTCGTCGAGCAGCACGACATCCCGGTCGGCTATGTGCAGGGCGCCAACAGCGGCATTTTGCCCGCAATCGAGGCGGCGGTGGCGGGCCACAAGGTCGGCGACCGGGTCGAAATCATGCTGTCGCCGGAAGAGGGCTACGGGCTGCGCGACGAGAGCCTGGTGTTCGTGGACGACATTGAGAACGTGCCGCCGGAATTCAGGCGCGTCGGGGCTGAAGTCATGTTCGAGAACGAGTCGGGCGAAACCAGGGTTTTTTACGTGACGGCGATCGGGGACGGCAAGGTGACTGTGGACGGCAACCCCTCGCTGGCCGGGCAGAGCGTGACCTGCCTGGTGAACGTGATGGACATCCGCGAAGCCACCCCCGAGGAAATCCGCAACGGGCGGCCGCTCGACGTGAAAACCGGAACGGTTCATTAGACCAGGCACGGCTCACAGACGTAAAAAAGCCGGGAATGCTCCCGGCTTTTTTGTGACGTCAGCCGCTTACTTGGCGGGACAGGCCTTGTCGCCAGGAATCTTGCCCGGCAGACGCAGGAAGGCCTCGAACGGCCCCATCACGCCCATGGCTTCCATTTTGGGGCCGGTGAACTTGAGGCGGCCAAACATCATTGCCCGCATCGGACCGTACTCCCCGGCGCCCATTTCATTCCAGCGCTCGGTGGTGGCATGCATGGTGTAGTCGACCGCGTGATCCATCTTGGGGTTCTGCACGGCGCCGCCATAGACGCAGATGGCCTTGTCGTCCCGGGCCACGATCTTCAGTTCGGTCTGGGTCTCTTCGCCGCATTCGGTGCGATACAGGTGGATGATCTTGTAGCCGCGGCCCTTGTCGTTCTTGATCCAGCTTTCACCGAGGCCGCCGGTCAGGGTGGCATCCTTGTTCCAGGCGTCGCACGCCTGCGCGGTCCACTCGGCGGACATCATGGCGGGTGCTGCGTGCGCCGTGGATGAGAGGACTGCCAGGGCAGCTAGCGCGATGGTCGTGTATTTCATAAGTACCTCCTCTTGGTTGAATATCAGATATAGCTTGTTAGTATGCAAATACTATTTTTATTAGGAGGCTGCACGATAATCGTGTGCTGTGGGCTTGTCAATGCGGCAGCCGGTTTTCCGGGAAACCGCGCTGGCAGGGGCCTGCGGGCGGGGCTTTGCGTTTATTTATGGGGCCGCAGAAAGCTCTGTTCAACCAGTTGAATGCGCCGGGCGAGCCGGACCTGTTCGGGGAGATTGCCTTGGGCTGCAGCCTGTTTCTGCTGCAGCTTCAGATAGGTCAACAGGGGTTGGCGCCAGCCCTGCGACGAGGCTGTTTCCGTGGCCACCTCCAGCGTGCTGGCGTCGGCTTCCTGGCGCATCACCAGCAGGCTGGCGTCGAGCAGGCGCGCCAGCGGTTCGTCTATTTTTTCGAGCACGGCATGCCGCTTGCCGGCTGGTGCGCGCACCAGATCGCGGTGCTGTGCAGGGAGTTGGGCGACATCAAGTCCGTCCCAGCGCAGGGTGATGAACTGGTAGTAGGCCTGATCCGCAGCGTTCGGCGCAACACCGGCCAGCTCGGCATATTCGGCGCAAGCGTCGTCGATCAGCATCGCGCGGCGGGTGGCGCAGCGCACCAGCCACAGGCGCGCGGTCTCGGCGACCTGGCCGGCGCCGCCGGTGGCGGCGACGGCCTGCTGAAAATAGCGCTCGGCCAGCGTGTTCTCGCCCAACAGGGCATGCTTCCGATAACGCTCGATCAGATCGGCTGAATCGGTCTTCCAGTCGGGTGGTGGCGGGCCGCCGCTGCCGCAGGCGGTGAGCATGACCAGGCTGGCCAGGGCGAGCAGGGTTTTCATGGCAGTTTCACCTCGGGGTCGCGCGCGAACGGCCATTTCTTGTTGATCTCGTTGACCAGCGCGTTGGTCTTGCGCACCGCATCGTCGATTTCGGCGCGCAGCGCGGCGATGTCCTGCGTGCCGTCCTTGACGTTGGCGGATATCTCCACCGCATTGGCCATCAGGGCATCGGCCTTCTTCAGGCTGGACTGCGCGTCGTTCAGCATCAGCCGCACCTGCGCCAGCGATTCGCGCGTGTGCCCGGCCACGCCGTTGGGGGCAAACAGCCATTCGTCGGTCTTGGCGGCCATGCCGTCCATCTTCAGCGCCAGGCCGTCGAGCTTGGTGATGAGGGCACGGGTTTTATCCAGCGAATCGGTCACCACGCGTGCCTTTTCCGGGCTGCCGAGCACGCCTTCGAGCATGCCGTATTCGCCCGTCATGCGTCCGGTCACCGTCTTGACGTTGGCCAGGGTGGCGTTGATTTCGCCATCCGGGCGGGTGAGGTGCTCGACGTTGGCGAGAATGGCTTTCACACGCTCGACCAGCAGCGGAATTTCCTTGCTGATGTCGGAGGTGAGCAGCAGCATGGTGGAATTGTCGGGCAGTGCGGGGGCGTCGAGGTTGGGCGAGTCGACGCGGATCTTGGCGCCGCCGACAATGGGCTTGTCGAGGGTGAAGGTGCTGTTCTCCTTCAGCCATTTCGCATTGCGTTCGAGGAATTCGGTGCGGATGATGATGCCGCCGCTGTCGTTCAGCCCCAGCGTGGTGACGCGGCCGATTTCGATGCCGGAAAACACCACCGGCACGCCCGGCGCGACACCGTCGGCGCTGGCCGCGGCCAGCTGCAGGTGGAAGGTTTTTTCAAAGAAGCCGCGCGCATGCAGCAGATAGGCAATGAAGATTCCGGCCAGCAGCAGCGACGCGGCAGTAAACAGTCCGACCTTGAAGTGCAGTTTGTTCATTCTTGATAAAGTGCCTGGTTCCAGCTGAAGTCGAAAATTTCCCAGGTGCCTGCCATCTCTGCCTGTGCCGCCAGTTGCCGGATGAAGGCAGGATAGGGCACATCGTAAAGCATGGCGCCGGGGCGGTCGATCACCAGGCGAGGGCGCTTGAGGATGATCGCGCGCGCCAGCTTGGTCACGAAGCGCTGCGCAGGCGTCATGTCGGGGTCGCGCAGCAGGGCGATGCCGGCATGCCCCAGTTGATCCAGCATGGCCTGTGCTTGCCGGGTCGATTCGGCGGTGCCGTAATGGCGCTGGTACAGCGGAATCAGCGCAATGTTGTCGAGCGCCGACAGGTTCGCCCGCAGCGGCAACTCGTGGGAGACGCGCGCCACGTCGTCGGACAGGGCCGCGACTGCTGCCAGCAGCGTGGCGCGGTCGTCGAACAGGGTCAGATGTATTTGAGCGCTAATGACACCACCTCGATCGCCACAATGGCGAAGAACACCCGCATCATGCCGCGCAGCACGGAGACCGGCACCATGAAGAGCTTTTTCGGCGTCTCGAGCCCGGCGGTAACCGGGATCAGGGTGACTGCCAGCCCGAACAGCGCGCACTTGACGATGAGCCCGGCCATGATCTGGAAATCAAAAATCTTTGCGATGGTCCGGGTATACGGCTCAAAGCCCGCAGTATTGATGCCGTAGATGGCGAGGTAGCCCATCAGCATGGCGAGCAGGCCGGCCAGGCCGGCAAGGGTGACGGCCGAGATCACGCCGCCGATCAGCCGCGGCAGAAACTCGAACTGCATCGGCGGAACCTTGCAATGCGCCAGCGCATCCAATTCGTTGTTGACCTGCATCAGCGCGACTTCGGTATTGATTGCGCTGCCCGAGCGCAAGGCGATGAAGAGCGCGGTGAGGAAGGGCAGCAGTTCGAGCACCAGCACGCGGATGGTCATTTCGCTGGCGAATTCGGTGAGCCCGAAATCGCGTGCGGTGGACAGAATGATGGTGATGATGAGCCAGGAAATGACCAGTGCGTAGCCGAGGAACACATGCAGGATCTGCACCGCGGTAAAGTAGACCTGCTTGATCACCACGTCGAAGGTGGCGCGGTTCCAGGTGGTGCGATCCAGCAGCAGCAAGCCGGCCCGGGCCAGGAAGGCGGACATGCCGTAAGCCACGGTGAACCAGCCGACGACCTTGGTGCCGAGCGATTCGATGGATGCCGCGAGAAAATTCATCGTGGCATCTTAACGCCTTCGATGCGGCTTGCGCCATTGAATGACAGGCCATACAGTTTTGCAGTAAACGGAGAAGACACACGATGAAACCATCCCTGATTCCGGCAGCCGTGCTGCTGCTGTGCACCGCATCCGCTTCGGCCTGGGCCGCACCCGGCACGGTATTGCGCAATGAAAAGCTCTACAGTCAGCCCAGTGCCGGCGCCAGCGTGACGGCCAGCGTGGCCAGGGGGACCAGCGTCGACATCCTTGCCAAGCAAGGGGGCTGGCTGCGGGTGACGGCCGGCAAGTCCAGCGGCTGGATCCGGCTGCTCTCGGTGCGTGCGGGGGCGGGCGGACTGGGCGGAGCGGGAATCGGCGACGTGGTCGGTGCGGCCACCGCCAAGTCCGATCCCAGCCGCGTGGTGGCCGTGGCCGGCCTGCGTGGCCTGAACGAGGAAGACCTGAAACGGGCCCAGTTCAATGCCGACGAACTGGCGCGGCTGGACGCCGTGAGCGTGTCCCCCGCCCAGGCCAGGAGCTTTGCCGGCCAGTCCGGCCTCGCCGCAGTCAAGGTGCCGGCCTTGCCGGAACCCAAGCCAGAACAGTCATCCTCGCCGTGGGAGAACAACTGATGAAAATCAAACGGATGCTCGTCGCCGTTTCGCTGCTGGCTTTCAGCGGGATGGCAGCCGGAATCGACTTCGGCAAACTGATCGAGGAGCGCATCAATCAGGAACTGAACAAGGACAAGAAAACCCAACCGGCACCTGCACAAGCCCCCGTGCCGGCACCCAGCGCCGCCGCGCCGCCCCCGGACAAGCAGAAAATCGACGCCCGCAAGCTGGGTTTCGCGCTGTTTGGCGATTACTCGATCGAAGAGGAAAACCGCATCGGCAAGCAGATTGCCGGCGATTTGCTGGGCGCGGTGCAACTGGTGCGCGATGACAAGCTGCAGAATTATGTCAATCTGGTCGGCAACTGGGTCGCGCAGCAAAGCGGGCGCAAGGACGTCACCTGGCGTTTCGGCGTGCTCGACACCGAGGACATCAATGCCTTTGCCGCGCCGGGGGGCTACATCTTCGTGACCAAGGGCCTCTATCGCCGACTCGACAACGAAGCCGAACTGGCGGGCGTGCTGGGACACGAAATCGCCCACGTCAGCCAGAAGCACCATCTCAAATTGCTCAAACAGTCGACCCTGATCGGCGCGCTGGGGGAGGCCGCCGGCAGCAAGGTAAAGGACAGCGATCCGGCGGTGCAGAACCTGATCGGCAACGGTGCGGAAATCATGGCGCGCGGGCTCGACAAGAACGCCGAATTCGAGGCCGACCGCATCGGCATCGTGTATGCCGCGCGCGCAGGCTACGACCCCTGGGGGCTGCCCGGCGTGTTGCAGGACATGGCGGCCCTGCCCGCCAAGGACAGCCGCACCAGCCTACTCTACAAAACCCATCCGCACCCGGCTGACCGCCTGGCTGCGCTGGGCGAGGCGGTGGATGGACGGCTCGATGCCGTTCGTGGCAAGGAACTGGCGGACCGTTTCTACCGCATTCGGTGAAGCGCCTATCTTCCAGGCTGGCGCAGGCGGGGCTGTCTGCGCTGTTTGTCCTGCTGATCGCGGCGCATGTTGCGGGACTGTTTCACATTCCCCCCGTGCAGCGCGCCGAGGCCTGGCTGTATGACGCCTGGCTGAAGCGCACCGCCCTGGCCGGCATGGACGATCGGGTGGCCATCCTCGACATCGACGAGGCCAGCCTGAAAAGCGTCGGCCGCTGGCCATGGAGCCGCGACACCATGGCCACGCTGGTCGAGCAGCTGTTCGACCGTTACGGCGTCGCGGCGGTCGGCTTCGACGTGGTGTTCGCTGAGCCGGACACGAGTTCCGGGCTTGACATCCTCAAACAGCTTGCCCAACGCGAACTGGCGGGCAGCCGCGATTTCAGGGGGGTGCTCAAACAGCTCGCGCCGCGCCTCGATTACGACGCCCGCTTCGCCCGGGCGCTCGCCGATCGCCCGGTTTCGCTGGGCTATTACTTCATTCCAGAAGGCTACGGCAATGCCGTCAGCGGCATGTTGCCGCCGCCGTCCCTGCCAGCCGATGCCTTCGCTCCGCTGCAGCCCGGTTCGCCGCCGCCCAAGGGCTATGGCGCGAATCTGCGGGCATTCCAGAATGCGGCCCAGGGCGCGGGATTTTTCAACATGCGCGCCGACGTCGACGGCACCGCGCGGCAAATGGATCTGGTCACGCCGTTTGGTGCAGGCTATTATTTGGCGCTGTCGGCCTCCACCCTGCGGGTCGCGTTCGGCGGCGATGCGGCGCATGCCGGCATAGATCAACAGGCCGTGCTGGGTCGTCAGTATGTTTCCCCATGGCTGGAAGTGGGCGGCATCCGTGTCGCGCTGAGCGCGGACGGCAGCGTGCATGTGCCGTATCGTGCCGGTTCGCCGTTTCCTTATATTTCAGCGGCCGAGGTGCTGGCGGGCAAGGCGCCGCTGGAACAGCTGGAAAACCGCATCGTGCTGCTGGGCTCGACCGCGCCGGGGCTGGCCGACCTGCGGGTGACGCCGTTTTCCAATGCTTTTCCGGGGGTCGAGATTCATGCCCACCTGATCGCCGGCATGCTCGACGGTACCACCCGCGCCACGCCGCCGTGGGCGGACGACGCGCGGCTCATTGCCGTACTGCTGCTGGGCGCGTTGCTGACGGCGGTGCTGCTGCGTTTCGGCCCGACCGTCGGGCTGGCGGCCACCGGCATCCTGCTGGCGCTGCTGCTGGCAGCCTACGGCGCGGCATGGTCGCGTTTCCAGGTGGTGCCGATGGCGGCGCCAATGCTGACGCTGTTCGGCCTGTATGCGTTCAACACCGCCTACGGCTTTTTTGCCGCAACCCGCAGCAAGCGTCAGATCACCAAGCTGTTCGGCCAGTACGTGCCGCCCGAACTGGCTGCCGAAATGAGCCAGAATCCGGCGCACTACACGATGGAAGGCCAGTCGCGCGACATGACGGTGCTGTTCTCCGACATCCGCGGCTTCACCAATTTCTCCGAGAAGCTGCCACCGGTCGAACTCGCCGGCGTGCTAAACGCCTACCTGTCGACGATGACGCGCATCGTGCAGCAGCATCGCGGCACCATCGACAAGTACATCGGCGACGCCATCATGGCGTTCTGGAACGCGCCGGTGGATCTCGCCGACCACGCCACCTGCGCAGTGCAGACTGCGCTCGACATGCAGGCGGCGCTGCCGCAGCTGAATCGGGAGTTCGCCGCGCACGGCTGGCCCGACGTGAAGATCGGCGTCGGCGTCAACACCGGCCGCATGAGCGTCGGCAACATGGGCTCGGAGTTCCGCATGTCCTACACCGTGATGGGCGACGCGGTGAACCTCGGTTCGCGGCTGGAAGGCATCACCAAGCAGTACGGCGTCGGTATCCTGGTTACCCAGTCCACGGTCGAGGCCGATTCTCTGCACGCCTTCATGAAGGTCGACGAAGTGCGGGTCAAGGGCAAGGAAACGCCGGTGGCGATCTATGAACCGCTGGGGCCGAAAGACGGCCTCGCCGATGCGGTGCGCCAGGACGCCGCCGAGTTCGAGGCCGCGTTCGCGCGCTATCAGGCGCAGGACTGGGGCGCTGCCGAAGCAGCGCTCACTGCCCTCAATGCCCGTGCGCCGCGCCCGCTGTACGATATCTACCTCGAGCGCATCGCGCATTTCCGCGCAGAGCCGCCGCCCGCAGACTGGGACGGCGTCTTTGTCTACACCACCAAATAGCCACGATCAGAACAGCGATGAAACTCACCGTATTGGGCTGCAGCGGCGGCATCGGCAGCGGGCGCCACACCACCTGTCTCAAGGTCGACGACGACGTGCTGATCGACGCCGGCACCGGCATCACCACGCTCGATTTCGAACAACTGCTGAAGATCGATCACGTCTTCCTCACCCACGCCCACCTCGACCACGTGCTGGGCCTGCCGCTGCTGCTCGACAGCGTTGGCGACCTGCGCGGCACGCCGGTGACGGTGCATGCACTGCCCGAGGTGCTGGATGTGCTGGCCACCCATCTGTTCAACTGGCAGCTGTGGCCGGACTTTCGCGAAATCCCGAGCAAGGAGGCGCCGTGGCTGCGCTTTGCGCCCCTGGCGTTCGGCGAGGCGCTCAACCTGAACGGACGCACCTTCAGGCCGCTGCCGGTCAATCACGTGGTCCCGGCGTGCGGCCTTCATCTGGCCACAGCAGCGGGCAGCCTGGTGTTCAGCGGCGACACCACGCACAGCGACGCTTTCATCGCCGCCCTCAACGCCATTCCAGACCTGCGTCATCTCATCATCGAAACCTCGTTCGAGAATGCGCTCGTCGACATCGCACAGGCGTCCAAGCACCACTGGCCGGATTCGCTGGCGGCGGAGCTACAGACGCTCAGCGTGCGCCCCGAGGTCTGGATCACCCACCTGAAACCGGGCAACGAGTCGGCAATCATGAACGAACTGCGCGAGGCCGCCCCCGGCTGGGGCGTGGAGGCCTTGTTGCAGGGGCAGCTGATCGAGATCTAGCAGCCTGTCGGACTTGAAGAATCGAAGCGTAGCGGGGTTAGCAGGCAAGCCGCATCGCGGCTGCTCGCAAAATTCGGCTGAGCGAGGGCAGATTTTGACGATTTCGCCGGGCAATAGTTCTATTGCCCAAGAAAGCGGCGGAATATGAACCGGCCAGGCGGATTTGCAGCCGATTTTCTTCAAGTCCGACAGGCTGCTAGGCCGCCCGGTTCAGGGCGCGAAGCCCGACAGTTCCGTTTCAAACTCCCCCGCACTCAAACCTTCAAACGCTTCCCGGCTGAAGTGGGTGACCGCGCCGGCCATTTCGCTCCAGTCGTAGCCGTGTGACTGG
>CAMTWC010000037.1:0-79085 GCA_947085345.1 uncultured Gammaproteobacteria bacterium
CCACAATCAGCAGCACGAAGATGCCGGACAGCAGGAAGAGAAAGCCCATGATGCCGCTCATGGCGCGACCGTCTCCTGGGTGGCGGCATACGCCACCGTGCCGTCGCGCAGCAGGCGCAACTCGACCAGCCAGCGTCCGCTGGCGGGCAAGCCCAGCACCCCGCCGTAGACGCCCGGAGCGAGCGCGCCCAGGGGCAGCGTCAGCGCAGCGTCAGCAGCACCGGGGCGCAGCAGGCGCAACTCGGCATCGATGCGGTCGACGGGCAGGCCGGTGCGGTCCTTGACGCGGACCTCGACCACGCGCTCGGCCTCACTGCCGTCGAGGCCGACGATGTCAACCTGCCAGCCGAGTTCCGACTCGCGGTGCACCTGCGACAATTCGGACGAGACCGCCTTGGCCGCGCTCTGGCCATGCCTGACCACCCCGGAAAATCCGCTGTAAACCGCGCCGCCGTCGCTACCCAGCCACCAGCGGCCCAACGGCTCGGGCAGGCCCTTGGTGGCGATATACAGCAGGCTGCCGTTGACCACGACCAAGCCGAGGAAAAATGCGATCAGGAGCTTGGGAGCCCAGTGCATGCGTCCGGCACTGCGCCGGCGAAACTGGGTCACCGCATACAGCACCAGACCCGCCGCGAGAAACACCGAAATGTGCATGGCCACCACGTCCAGCCCAGGCCAGCGCCCGATGATGAGAACGAAATAGCCGAGCAGCGGAATCAGCCCCGCCAACAGCGCGCGCAGGATGGCGGGCAGATTACGAATGGCGCCGCCGACCAGATACAGCACGAGCACGGCTGCCAGCCCAGCGGACAGTGTGGCCATCGTATTCATGGGCGCTTTCCGGGGGTGTCGAAGCGGACGTTTTCCGAGCGGGCTTCCGCAGGCTTGCCCCGCGGCGTGATGACCAGTTCGAAGTGCTGCGTTTTCGCCGCTACCGCCGGGGACAGCCGGACGCTCGCCTGCACCAGCCCGCTGTGTCCGGGCTTGATGGTGATTTCGTCAAAGTTGCCGAGGTCAAGCGCGTCCGCCGGGATGCCGCGCGCGCTGAACACGTAGGTCTGGTCTTCAGCGGCCTTGTTGGTGATGCGGATCTGGTAGCGGTTGCGGATGTCGCCGTTCGACAGCACCACGTAGAGCGGCTGGCGGATCTGGTTGACGGCGCGGTCGAAGCTGCCGCGCGTGGCCACGCTGTAGCCCAGGTAGGCGGTCATCAGCACCAGCGCCACGCCGTAGCCGATGGTTTTCAGCCGCTTCCACTGCACCCTGGGGGCGGCCGGCGCAGGCGACGCCAGATTCTTTTCCGAATCGTAGCGGATCAGGCCGCGCGGAAAACTGAACGAATCCATGATGGTGTTGCAGGCGTCGATACACAACCCGCAGGAAATGCACTTGTATTGCAGGCCGTCGCGGATATCGATGCCGACCGGACACACCTGCACGCACAGGCCGCAGTCGACGCAGTCGCCCAGCCCCTTTTCGTGGCGCTCGGCGAGCGTGCGCTGGCCGGCGTGCGCGGCGGCCCGCCCGTGGGCCGCTTCGCCGCGCCGGGCGTCGTAGTGCACGGCCAGCGTCTCGGGCTCGTACATCACGCTCTGGAAGCGGCCATACGGGCAGACGTAGGTGCAGATCTGCTCGCGCATCAGGCCGGCTGCGGCATAGGTCGACAGCGTCAGGATGCCCGTCGTGATGTAGGCCGCGGCCGCGGCCTGGCCAGTGAAGAAGTCCGCCACCAGTTGCGGCGCGTAGGCGAAATAGGCAACAAAGGTCAGCCCGGTCCAGAACGATGCCAGCATCCACAGGGCATGCGTGCCGCCGACCTTGAGGATCTTTTCGCGATCCCAGGGCTGGCGGTAGAGGCGGACGCGGGCCGGACGCTCGCCCTGGATTTTATATTCGATCCAGATGAAGAAATCGGTCCACAGCGTCTGGAAGCAGAAATAGCCGCAGAACGCGCGGCCGACCAGTCCGGTGACGAAGAACAGCAAGATGGCCGCGATGAACAGCAGCAGCGCCAGCCAGATGACATCCTGCGGATAGACCGTCAGCCCGAAGATCAGAAAGCGGCGACCCGGCAGGTCGAACAGGACGGCCTGCGCCGGCGCGTCAAGCCGCGACCACGGCAGCCACGGCAACAGGAAGTAGATCGCATAGGCCAGCGCCAGCACCGAGGTCTTGAAGCGGCGGAAGCGCCCCTTCACCGAGCGGGTGAAGATGGGAATGCGCTTCTGATATAAGCCAAGCTGATCTTCTAATCCTGTTTGCATGGTGCCCTAGGGTGGATATACGGGAAGCAAAGCCCCCGAAAACGGGGGCTTTGCTTATTTCTTCAGCCTGCAGCCTTACTGGCCACCGCCCAATTCATGAACGTAGACTGTCAAAACCTTGATTTGTTCTGGCGACAGGCGCCCGGCCCAGGCCGGCATCACGCCCTTGTTGAGGCCGTTGGAAATCACATTGCGGATCGCCGCGACCTTGCCCTCGGCCCCGCCGGCCGCCGGAACGTCGGCCCACAGCCAGATGTTGTCGGTCAGGTTGGGCGCGCCCATGTCCTTGCGCCCGGTGGCGGCGCTGGTGTGGCAGTAATAGCAGGCGGCGGTTTCGCTGTGGAACAGCACATCGCCTGCGGCGGCCTTGCCTGCATCGTGATCGATGCCGGAGAGGCTGGCCACGTAGTTCGCCAGCTGGTCGACCTGCTCACCGTCAAGCACTTCGCCGAAGGCCGGCATGTAACCGCGGCGTCCACCCATCAGGGTTTCGTGGATCGTGTCGAACGAGCCGCCGTACAGCCAGTCGTCGTCGGTCAGGTTGGGGAAGAAGCCGACCACGCCCTGGCCGCCTGCCTGGTGGCAAGGTGCACAGTTGTCTGAAAACAGCGCCTTGCCCGCCGACAGGATGAACCCGTTCATGTCGGGATCCTTGGCGATCTGCTCATAGGACATCGTCGACACCTTGTCGAAGTAGGGCTTTTGCGTGGCCGCGGCCTGGTTCATGTCTTCCAGCAGCAGTGCGCGGGTATTCCAGCTGTGCGTCTTGGTTTCGCCTTCGCTGTTGACGTAGGTGATGTTCGAGACACCACCTATCCAGCCTTTGCCGAACGGCCAGGAAGGATAAATGGTCCAGTACACGAGGGCAAAGACCACCGTGGCGTAGAAGGTGTAGACCCACCATACCGGCAACGGATTGTTGTATTCCTGCAGGTCGCCGTCCCAGGCGTGACCCGTGGTTTGAACCGTTTGAGATTGTAGTTTTTGCTCGCTCATTGCTTGTCCTTCGTGCCTTCCTGATCATCCAGAAACGGTATGTCGCGGTACGACTCGAGTTGCTTGCTCCGCTTTTTGCTACCGTAGACGTAGATCACGATGCCGATAAAGGTGACGAAAAAAATGATCAGGGCCAGCGGCTTGGTGTTTTCGGGTTTGGAAAACCACATCAACCATTCCATGTCTCGGCCCTCGACTGTTGCGTTCAGCGGTTGTCGACGAACGCGTCGTCGGCGTACTTGCTGAAATCGACCATGGTGCCCAGCACCTGCAGATACGCCACCAGCGCATCCATCTCGGAAATGCCGGAACGGTCGCCGTCGTAGTTGCCGAAGTTGGCCTGCTCGACAAGATTCTTCTGCGCATCGGGGATGTGCAGCTGGCGCGCCACGGTCTCGCCGAACTTGGTCACGTTGGCGTCGTATTCAGCCTGCGTCAGCGAATACGGCACGCCCACCTTGCGCAGCGCTTTCATGCGACCCGCCATATCGGAAATATCGAGCGGGGTCGACAGCAGCCAGGGGTAGTTCGGCATCACCGACTCGGGCACCATCGAACGCGGCGCCACCATGTGCTGCACGTGCCACTCGTTCGAGTACTTGCCGCCGACGCGCGCCAGATCCGGGCCAGTGCGCTTGGAACCCCACTGGAAGGGATGGTCGTATTGCGATTCCGCCGCCAGCGAGTAATGGCCGTAGCGCAGCTTCTCGTCGCGGAACGGACGGATCATCTGCGAATGGCAGGTGTAGCAGCCTTCGCGGATATAGATGTCGCGGCCGCGCTGTTCCAGCGGCGTGTAGGGACGCACGCCCTCGACCTTCTCAATGGTCTTGTCGATGAAGAACAGCGGCGCAATTTCCACCAGGCCGCCGACGCTGATCGCCAGCATGGTCAACACGGCCATCAGGCCGATGTTGGTTTCAATCCATTCGTGTTTGAAGTTGAAGTTCATTTTTTATCGTCCCTGAATCAGGCGTGTGCCATCTTGGCGGCCAGCTTGGCTTCCAGCGCAGCGCCCTCACGCTTGCCCTGGCGGATGGTCATGAACATGTTGACCGCCATCAGCGCCGCGCCGGTGAGGAAGAACATGCCGCCGATCGCGCGCATCGCGTAGAAGGGCATCATCGCCGCCACGGATTCGACAAACGAGTACTGCAGGTTGCCGAACTCGTCGAACGCACGCCACATCAGGCCTTGGGTGATGCCGGAAATCCACATCGCGACGATGTACAGCACGATGCCGAGGGTGGCCAGCCAGAAGTGCCATTCAACCAGCTTGCGGCTGTAGATCTTGGTGTCCCACAGCTTGGGCATCATGTGATACAGCGAGCCGAAGGAGATCATCGCCACCCAGCCCAGCGCGCCGGAGTGGACGTGGCCCACGGTCCAGTCGGTGTAGTGCGACAGCGCGTTGACTTCCTTCAGTGACATCATCGGGCCTTCGAAGGTCGACATGCCGTAGAACGACAGCGCGACGATCATGAAGCGCATCACCGGGTCGGTGCGCAGCTTGTCCCAGGCACCCGACAGCGTCATGATGCCGTTGATCATGCCGCCCCATGAGGGCATCAGGAGCAGGATGGAGAAGGCGGCGGCCAGGGACGATGTCCAGTCCGGCAGCGCGGTCCAGTGCAGGTGGTGCGCGCCCACCCACATGTACATGAAGCCCAGCGCCCAGAAGTGGACGATCGACAGGCGGTAAGAATAGATCGGACGGCCGGCCTGCTTGGGCACGAAGTAGTACATCATGCCGAGGAAGGCGGCGGTGAGGAAGAAGCCCACCGCGTTGTGGCCGTACCACCACTGCACCATCGCATCCTGGGTGCCGGAGAACAGGCTGTACGACTTCATCGAGAACAGGTCGACGGGCATCGCCAGGTTGTTGAAGGTGTGCAGCAGCGCGGTGGCCAGGATGAAGGCCAAGTAGAACCAGTTGGCGACGTAGATGTGCGGCTGCTTGCGGCGCATGATGGTGCCGACGAACAGGATCAGGTAGGTCACCCATACGATCTCGACCAGGATATCGATCGGCCATTCCATCTCGGCGTATTCGCGGCCCTGCGAATAGCCCATCACATAGGACAGCGCAGCCAGCACGATCACGGCCTGCCATCCCCAGAAGGTGAGGCTGGCCATGCCGTCGGAAATCAGGCGGGTCTGACAGGTGCGCTGCACCACATAGTAGGACGTGGCGAACAGCGCCGAACCGCCGAAGCCGAAGATCACCGCGCTGGTGTGTACCGGGCGGAAGCGGCCGAACGAGAAATAGGGGCTGTCGAAGTTCAGGAACGGCCAGGCCAGTTCGGAGGCGATGTAGACGCCGACGAACATGCCGACCACCGCCCACACCAGGGCCATGACGGAGAATTTTTTAACAATGTCAAAATTGTATTGTTCCGCACCGGAATATGAGGTTACCGCCATCGACCGCTCCTGTTGTACCCGAAATAGCGCTTACAGCCGCGCTTTAAACAGCATATGCTTATATTAAAAAACTGCGGGATTATAGGACAACCTGCCTGCGCACCGCAAGCCGATTAACCCTGATCAGGATGAGGGTGACGCCAGTAGCGTTTTCAGGTCTTTCGCAATGGCATCCGGGCTGCTGCCGTAAGGCATCAGAAGTCTTATATTTCCATTCGGATCATAGACATAGGTTCCGGCACTGTGGTCGATCAGGTAATCGCCTGCCGCTTTCAGCGAAGTCTTTTGATAGACCACTTTGTATTCTTTCGCCAATTGCTTCAGCGATTCCGCATCGGTGTACATGCCCAGAAAGCCGGGATTGAAGGCGGGAACGAACTGCTTCAGCAGATCCGGTGTATCGCGCTGCGGATCCACCGTGACGAATATGACCTGTACCCGCTCGGCCTGCGGCCCCAGTTGTTGCAGCGCAAGCGCAAAATCCGACAGCGTGGTGGGACAGACATCCGGGCAATGGATATAGCCGAAGAAGACGGCCACCACCTTGCCCCTGAAATCCGCCAGGGTACGATCCCGGCCATTGTGATCGGTGAGCCTGAAATCCCGCGCGAAGGCGGCACCCGTGATGTCGGTCGCCTGGAATGACGGCGGCTGCGGGGCGGGCTGGCAGCCGGCCAGCGTGAACGCAGCCGCGGTACAGGCAGTGGCAAGCCAGGTTCTCATGCCTTGATCTGGTCGAACAACTGCCCCGGCACGTCGGCCAGGCGGTATTTGCCGGTTTCAACCGCCTTTGCCAGCTTTTCCAGCGTGGTGTCCTGCAGCAGATCGATGATCTTTTTCTTCACCGGAACCCAGCGGAAATGCAGCGGACAGGCGGTCTCGTCGCTGCATTTTTTCAGGCCCAGCAGACAGCTTTGCGTGAACGCCGGCCCCTCGGTCAGCAGCAGGATCTGCATCAGGGTGATCTTGTTGCCGCCCTCGCGCAGACAGAAACCGCCCAGACGGCCGCGGAAGGAAAACAACAGGCTGCCCTTGGCGAGGCTTTGCAGGATTTTGGCGAGATAGGGGGCAGGCACGCCGAGTTGCGCCGCGATGTCCTTGTTCAGCACGGGCGTGGCGCTCGGCTGGGTGGCCATGTAAATCAAGGCCTGCACGGCATATTGACTGGTTCGGGAGAGGATCATCTCATGCCCCTGCGAAAGAATTGGGCACAATATAAAACAATCCTGTCTGAATATCCAGATAGAAGCTCAAATTCCCATATAAATCAAATGGGTATTTGGAAGTAGTGATCGACCAGCATCACGGCAAATAATAAACTTAAATACCAGATGGAATAGCGGAAAGTCTCTTTCGCCAGGGCATCACTGTATTGGCGGTACAGGCGCCAGCCGTAGTGGATGAAACGGCCGCCCAGCAGCGTGGCGCCCGCCAGATAGATCCAGCCGCCCATGCCAGTGGCGACCGGCAGCATGGTCACTGCAAACAGCAGCAGCGTGTAAAGCAGCACGTGCAGCCGGGTGTAGGCCTCGCCGTGCGTCACCGGCAGCATCGGCAAGCCCGCCTGGGCATATTCCTCGCGCCGGTAGAGCGCCAGTGCCCAGAAATGCGGCGGCGTCCAGGCAAAGATAATGAGGAACAGCAGCAGGGCGTCGTGATGGATTTCGCCGGTGGCGGCGGCCCAGCCAAGCACCGGCGGCATCGCGCCGGAGGCGCCGCCGATGACGATGTTTTGCGGCGTGGCCGGCTTCAGCAGCACCGTGTAGATCACCGCATAGCCGACAAAGGTGGCCAGCGTGAGCCACATGGTGAGCGGGTTGACGAAAACGTGCAGCAGATACAGCCCCAGGCCACCAACCACGCCGGAAAACACCAGCGTCTGCGCATTGGTCAGTTCGCCGCGCGGCAGCGGACGCGCACGCGTGCGCGCCATCACGGCATCGATTTTCTGTTCAATCAGGCAATTGAAGGCGGCGGCGGCGGCGGCCACCAGCGCGATTCCCAGCGTGCCGGCCCACAGCACATTCCAGCCGGGCAAGCCGGGCACGGCGAGGAACATGCCGATCACTGCGGTGAATACGATCAGGCTGACCACCCGCAGCTTGCACAGCGCCAGAAACTGCTGACAGCGGCAGGCCACCCCATGAATCATCAAGGATTCCATACTCATCTCCTGCGTACCCGGTGGTTCAGCCACACCATGCTGGCCAGCAACAGCGCAGCGCCGGCATTATGGGCCACCGCCAGGGCCAGCGGCAGGCTGAACAGCACGTTGCTGATCCCCAGCCCGACCTGCAGCAGCAGCAGCCCGCCAACGACCAGTCCGAAGCAGACATAGCCCGGTGTGCGCAGCAGCCGGATCGCCAGCCAGCCCAGATACAGCGTCACGACCAAGGCCATGACCCGGTGCACCCAGTGAATCGCCGTCAACGCGGTCAGCGGCAGCAGGTCGCCCGCAGCGGTTTCGCCGAGTTCGCGATGCAGGGTGAAACCGTGCTCGAAATCCATGGGCGGCACCCACGCGCCCTGACACAATGGAAAGTCAGTACAGGCCAGCGCAGCATAGTTGGTGCTCACCCACCCTCCCAGTGCGATTTGCGCAACCACCAGCGCCAGCCCCATGGTCACGGTTCCCCGCATATGATCGACCCGCGCAAAATAGGCATGACTTGAATGCCCGCGCTCGCGCAGCCAGAGCCAGAGCAGCAGGGACAGGGTCGCCATCCCCCCCAGCAGGTGCCCGGTGACGACCAGCGGCTTGAGCAGCAGTGTCACCGTCCACATGCCCAGCAGGCCCTGAATCACGATCAGGGCCAGCAGAATTGTGGCCAGTCCCGGCCCGCCGGCGGTTTCGCGCCGCCACCGCCAGGCCAGCACCGAAATCGCCAGCACCAGCAGTCCAAGGGCTCCGGCAAAATATCGATGCACCATTTCCTTCCAGGCCTTGGCGTGCGACACCGGGCCTTCGGGGCGTGCGGAAAGTTCTGCATTGATGGCATCGGCCGCATGCAGGGGGCTGAGCTTGCCGTAGCAGCCTGGCCAGTCGGGGCAACCCAGTCCGGCGTCGGACAATCGCACGTAGGCCCCCAGGCTCACCACGCCGAAGGTCAGGATGAGCGCGGCCAGAATAAGATTCCGATAAAATTTCATGGTCAACCGATCTGTGAGGCTTTAAGCAGCAGCTTGAGGTCTTTCAACATGCGCTTGGGATCCGGCTGCTCGGGAAAACGCAACATCAGGTTGCCCAGCGGATCGACCAGATAAATAGATCCGGACCGGCTTTGTGCGGCAGGGAACTGCCTGGCAAAGGCGGCATCGGCCGGCCGCCACGCATACAGGCCGGGATGTTCCTGCAACAGGGCCGGATCGGCCGCGCCCGCATCGGTCAGCACCCACAAGCGCTCGATGCGCGACTGCTCCTTGCCCTGCGCGATCCGCGTCTGCCGCATCAGGTAGAGCTGCCGTGCACACGTTGCATCGCAGTTCGACGGGCCGACATGCACCATCACCCACTTGCCGCGAAGCGCTGCCAGATCCAGCGCCGCGCCATCGTGCGTTGTGCCCGCCGTATGTTGCAGGGGCGTCACCTTGAGGAGTTCGCCATAATTGGTATGCCCAGCCGGCCGCCAGCCGAAGTAGGCCAGATAGGCTGCCACCACCGGCACCACGAAGATGCCGACCATGAACAGGAATTTGCTGCGCGGGGTCAATTGCATGTGTCTACGTTATTTTCAGGAGGAAGAACTCGCGCCACCGCCTCGGCAACGCCTTACGTTCATTATCAGCCACAACACCGCCAGTGTCGCGGCAAGACTGTACCATTGGAAGGCATAGCTGACATGCGTATCGACCCCGGTATCGGGACGCGGCCAGTTGCGGCGCAAGCCATCCCCCTGGTCGCTGGTCTGCAGCAACAGCACCGGCTGCAATTGCAGCCTGGCGGTCATCGCATAACGCTCGAAATCGAGATTCTGCCAGACGCGTCCCTGTGGCAGCGTTTCGGCCAGCTCGAAGTAACGCGTATGCGGATCGACCGCCATCCCCTCCAGCCTGACGACGCCGGCCGGCGTCGGCGGCATCGGCACCTGATCGCGCGTGCGCCCTGCCGCAACCCAGCCGCGATTGACCAGGATGGCGACCGGACCACCGTGAATCCGAAGCGGCGTCAACACGTGATACCCCGCCATGCCATTCAGCACCCGGTTGTCGATCAGGATGGTATGCGTGTCGTCGAACACCCCCTCGACCTCCAGTTTGCGATAGAGCACGCTCTCGTGGTCGAGCAGTTCACTGCCGACATGGATCGGCGCTTCGCGCACCGCCGCATCGTAACGTGCCTGCAATTCGCGTTTGGTATCGGCGCGCCCGCTTTGCCAGTTGCCAAGTGACAGCGTCAGCACGAAGAAAAAAAGCGCAGCCAGCGTGGGTAACACGGTGGGGGCAAACCACCACGAACCGACATGCACTTTCATCAAGTGCATGGGCCGCGCAATCCGGTTAGACTGAAGCTTTGCGGAGAATCCTCTTTCTTTCATGCGCACTCTTGCCCTGCTTTTCATCTTCCTCATCCTGGCCAGTCTTGCCAGCGCACTCTACTACCTCATCAAGGACAAGGGCCAATCCGAACGTACCGTCAAAATGCTGACCGTGAGGATCGTGCTTTCGTTGGTCCTGTTTATCGCCCTGATGGCCGGATCCTACTTCGGCATCATCCCGCAAAACGGACTCCGCTGACCCGATTCCAACAAAAAGCCGCGTCAAACGCGGCTTCCCGATTAAGCCGGCGCCGCAAAGCGGACCGGCCCGACGCAACGATCAGATCAACCAGTAAACCAGGATAAACAGTAGCACCCAAACCACGTCGACAAAGTGCCAGTACCACGACACCGCTTCGAAGGCAAAGTGATGCTCTGCAGTGAAATGTCCGGCGATCGAGCGCAGCAACATCACGATCAGCATCGTCGTCCCGACCAGCACGTGGAAGCCGTGGAAACCGGTCAGCATGAAGAAGGTGGCGCCGTAGACGCCCGCGCCCAGCGTCAGTCCCATTTCGGAATAGGCGTGTTGGTATTCGTAGGCCTGCAAACCGAGGAAGACCAGGCCCAGCGCCACCGTCATCGCCAGGCCGAGGATCAGCTGCGTGCGGTTGCTCCTTTTCAATCCCCAGTGCGCCCAGGTGACCGTGACACCAGAGGTCAGCAGCAGCAGGGTGTTGATCGCCGGAATGCCCCAGGCCCCCATCGGGGTGAATTCGAATCCATCCTTCGTCAGGCCCGGCCCCGCGGTCGGCCAGGTGGCCTGGAAGCCTTCCCAGAGCAGGCTGCCGGTTTCGGCTTCCGCCAGCCAGGGTACCGAAAGCACCCGGGTGTAAAACAGCGCCCCGAAGAACGCAGCAAAGAACATCACCTCCGAAAAGATGAACCAGCCCATCGACCAGCGGTACGACGCGTCGACCTGCTTGTTGTAACGCCCTGCCTCGCTGTCGCGAATCACTTCGCCGAACCAGCCGAACATCATGTAGAAAATGACCGCCAGACCGGCCAGCAGCACCCAGCCGCCATGGTCAATCTCGTTCATCATCATGGTGCCGCCGACCGCCATCAGTAGCAGCGCGATCGAACCGACAAACGGCCAGATCGATGGTTGCGGCAGATAATATTTATCGGTTTGTGCCAGGCTCATCTCATCCCCTCTTTCTTGTTTGGTAGATCGTTCACTTCACGAACTGCATCGCCAGATACACCAGCAACAACATCGTCAACACAAAAATCGCAGCGCCTATCAGGCCGGCAATGATCACTTGCGCCGGCGTCAGGCTTTGCGCGTCGGCATCGTAATCACGCCGCTTGCGCACGCCAAAAAAACTCCAGAACACCGCCAGGGCCGCCTTCAAATTGCCGCGCTTAGCCATGGGGCAGACTCTTGCCGGAACCCGTCTGCGCCTTCTTCTCGATATTGAAAAAGGTGTACGACAGGGTGACGGTATGCACATCCCGGTCCATCGCTGGATCCAGCACAAACAGCACCGGCATGCGACGGGATTCGCCCGCAGCCAGGGTTTGCGGCGTGAAGCAGAAACATTCGATCTTCTTGAAGAATGCCGCCGCACGCGCCGGCCCGTAGCTCGGTACCGCCTGCCCTACCAGGGCCTGATCGCTGGTGTTGGTGATTTCGTATTCCACCTGCACCAGCTGGCCTGGATGCACCTTCATGCTGTGCAATGCGGGCTTGAACTGCCATGGCAGCCCGCTAGTGGTATTGGCATCAAACTCCAGCGTCACCCAGCGGCTGGTGTCGACCTGGGTGTTTTTTACCAGGCTTTGCTCGGCGCCCGAATTGATTCCGGTCACCTCGCAAATCTTGTAATAAAACGGCACCAGGGCAAAACCGAATCCGAACATGCCGAGCGTCACGACCACAAACTTGGCTAGCGTTTTCGTATTGCCCAGCGCCATGGCCTATTCCAGTCCGTTAAAGAGCGTGAACAGGAACAGTCCGATTGCAAATACCGCCAGCAGGATGGCCGTTCGGTACTTGCCCTTTCCCTTGTCAGCCATTCCCGTTCCGTCTCCAGTCATTTCACCACCGGTGCCGTTTCTCATTTCACCACCGGTGCCGTTTCAAAGGTGTGATAAGGCGCAGGCGAAGGCAGTGTCCACTCGAGGCCCTCCGCACCCTCCCACACCCGATCGGTCGCCTTGGCGCCGCCCTTGATCGTCTTCAGTACCACCGCAAGCAGGATCAACTGGCTGATACCGAAGATGAAGGCGCCGACAGTCGCGATCTGGTTGAATTCGGTGAATTGCAGTGCATAGTCCGGAATGCGGCGCGGCATGCCGGCCAGGCCCAGGAAGTGCATCGGGAAGAACACGATGTTCATGCCGATCACCGACAGCCAGAAGTGCCACTTGCCGAGCGTCTCGTTGTACATGTGGCCGGTCCACTTCGGCAGCCAGTAGTAGATGCCGGCGAAGATCGCGAACAGCGCACCGGACACCAGCACGTAGTGGAAGTGCGCCACCACGTAGTAGGTGTCGTGCAACTGGATGTCGACCGGCGCGATCGCCAGCACCAGGCCGGAGAAGCCGCCGATGGTGAACAGGCAGACGAAGGCAATGGCGAACAGCATCGGCGTTTCGAAGCTCATCGAGCCCTTCCACATCGTCGCCACCCAGTTGAACACCTTCACCCCGGTGGGAATGGCGATCAGCATGGTGGAGAACATGAAGAACAGCTGCGCTGCCACCGGCATGCCGACGGTGAACATGTGGTGCGCCCACACGATGAAGGACAGGATGGCGATCGATGCCGTCGCGTACACCATCGAGGCATAGCCGAACAGCGGCTTGCGTGCGAAGGTCGGAATCACCTGCGAGACGATGCCGAAGGCCGGCAGGATCAGGATATACACCTCAGGGTGGGCAAAGAACCAGAAGATATGCTGGAACATCACCGGGTCGCCGCCACCGGCCGCGTTGAAGAAGTGCGTGCCGAAGTTGCGGTCGGTCAGCAGCATGGTCACCGCACCCGCCAGCACCGGCATGGTGGCGATCAGCAGGTAGGCGGTAATCAGCCAGGTCCACACGAACAGCGGCATCTTCATCAGCGTGAGGCCGGGGGCGCGCATGTTGAGGATGGTGGTGGCGATGTTGATCGAGCCCATGATGGACGAGAGGCCCATGATGTGCACCGCCAGGATCGTCAGGTCATAGGAGATGCCGCCCTGGATGAACAGCGGCGGATACATCGTCCAGCCGCCCGCGACCGCACCGCCGGGCAACAGGAAGGACACCATCAGCATGAGGCCCGCCACCGGCAGCAGCCAGAATGCCCAGTTGTTCATGCGTGGGAACGCCATGTCGGGCGCACCCAGCATCAGCGGCACCTGCCAGTTCGCAAAGCCGGAGAAGGCCGGCATGATCACGCCGAAAATCATGATCAGCCCGTGCATCGTGGTGAGCTGGTTGAAGAAATCCGGGTTGGTGATCTGCAGACCGGGCTGGAACAACTCGGCGCGGATCAGCAGCGCCATGGAACCTGCTGCGAACAGCATGATGAACGCGAAAAACAGGTACAGCGTACCGATATCCTTGTGGTTGGTGGTGGTCAGCCAGCGCATGATCCCGCTGGGGTGGCCGTGGCTGTGGTCGTCGTGGGCGTGTGCAGCATCAGACATCGTGTGCTCTCCTCTTTATATTGTTCACTGCGCAGCGGGTGCGGCGGCTTCGCCGGCGGCCCCACTCCGTGCGGCGGCGATCTCGGCAGGCTGCGCCAAATCGCCCATCTTGTTGTTCCACGCGTTGCGCTGGTAGGTCACCACCGCGGCGATATCGGCGTCGGACAGCATTCCGGCGAACGCCGACATGGCCGTTCCAGGCCGACCGTTCAGCACAATCGCGATGTGGTCGGCAATGGGCCCGTTGGCCACCCTGGACCCGCTGATCGCCGGGAACACGCCTGCCATCCCCATGCCGTCAGCCTGGTGGCAAGCCGCACAGTTTGCCTGGTAAACCTGCTCGCCCCGCGCCATCAGATCGGCGATCTCGAAGGTTTTGGTGTTATCTTCAGCGGCAGCCTGGGTTGCACCCTTTTTCTTTGCCAGCCAGGCCTTGTAATCCGCTTCCGAGACGACTTCGACCACGATCGGCATGAAGCCATGGTCCTTGCCGCACAACTCGACGCACTGGCCGCGATAGGTGCCGATCTTGTCCGCCTTGAACCAGCTGTCGCGGATGAAGCCGGGAATCGCATCCTGCTTGGCGCCGAGTGCGGGCACCCACCAGGCGTGCAGCACGTCGTTAGCGGTGATCAGCAGGCGCACGCGCTTGCCGACCGGCACCACCATCGGCTCGTCGACTTCCAGCAGGTAGTGTTCCCCTTTGGCTGCCGTGCCGTTGATCTGTTCACGCGGGGTGGACAGGTTGCTGTAGAAACTGACGCCATCGTTGAGGTAGTCGTAACCCCACTTCCACTGATAGCCCGTTATCTTCACCGTCAGGTCAGGATTGGAGGTGTCCTTCATGTCGATCACCACCTTGGCGGCGGGATAGGCCATCCCCACCAGGATGATGAAGGGAATCACCGTCCAGATAATTTCGACGGTTGTGTTTTCGTGGAAGTGCGCGGCCTGGTGGCCAGCCGACTTGCGGTGCTTGACCAGCGAATAGAACATGGCGCCGAACACCACAACAAAGATTCCCAGGCATACCAGCATGATCAGGTTGTGCAGCTGAAACACATCCTGCGCCACCTGACTTGCCGGTACCTGAAGGTTGTATGCGTAATCCGCCAGTGCCGACCCGCTGGTCGCCAGCGCCACCCCCATCATCCCTGCCCGTTGCCACATGTTTTTCATCGTGTCCCCCGTCCTCTCGTGCCGTTATTGGTGTCGTTGCTTTTATGGTTGCGAGCCCTGCAACCTGATGCGTTTCCTTACCCCTGCAACCTGCTGCGTAGCGTGGCGGCCAGCTGCAGCCGCGCCTCGTCACTCAAATACTGTCCGATCTCCGTTGCGCGCCCATGCGAACTCACACTGAGCCGGCAATTTCTGCCCGGCGCCCTGCATCCGCATGCCACGCGCACCCAGCGGCGATTCATCTCACGACGCCCACCGCGTGTACCGGCATGCCACTCCAGCACCACCACGTCGCCTTCGATCACAAGGGATTCGTAATCGGCCCCGCGGTCGCGCAGCGCCTTGAATGCCCATGCCAGCAGCCCCATCTCCAGCCCGGCGAAGGGCAGGATCAGCCAGTAGCCCAAAAACGCAAATACGCTCGCCGTCGCAAAACACAGTGCCGCAAGGCTCCAGAAAACGAGCCGTCCCTGGGGGCGCGTCAGCGAATGGTTGGGGCGGGAATTGAATACAAACGCGCCGGCCGACTCGCCCGCACAGTCTTCCGTATTCACATGATCCATACCTGGAATGGAAGGAACCGAGTGCGGCAATATGTCGCAGACGATAACACGACGCCATCCCCGCAAACAAGACGATGGCGTTCTTTATCTTATTGATTTATCGATAAAATATCGTTATTACCGATTATTCTAAGATGCTTATTCTTCAGGCAGGGTCAGCCATTGCTGCGCCCCGGTCACCGGAACCGGATGCGGCTGGTAGGAATGTATCCCCAGACAGGGGGCGGGCAGTCGCGCATGCAGCGTGGCAATATTTTCAGCCTGACACGCCATTGCGGGATCGATGTGGTTGCCCACCCAGCCGGCCCACGGCAGTTTCCGGTGCGCAATCGACTCCACCGTCAGCAGCGCATGATTAAGGCACCCCAGGCGCAGGCCCACCACCAGCACGACCGGCAAGCCCAGGCGCTGCGCGAGGTCCGCCATGTCATCGCGTTCGTTCAGCGGCACTCGCCAGCCGCCTGCGCCTTCGACCACCACCACATCGGCGGCGGCGGCGAGCCGGGCATACGCCGCGGCGATGACTTCCAGTTCGATCCGCACGCCGGCCTGCTGCGCGGCGATATGCGGCGCAATCGCCGGCGCAAAAGCATAGGGATTCACATCGCACAGATCGGCCGTCACATTGGCCGCCTGCAGCAGCGCCACCACGTCCTCGTTCAGTTCGCCCGGCGCATACGACTCCACACGGGCCTCAGCCCGTAGTGGATCGGAGTCCCCTTGCGGGGCGCTGCCGGCCGACACCGGCTTCATCGCCGCCACCCGCAGGCCTTGCGCACGCAATGCATGAATCAGCGCCACCGCAACCCGTGTCTTGCCGACGCCGGTATCGGTGCCGGTGACGAAATATCCGTGAGGCCTGAGGGGTGAGGCGCGAGGCGGGGTCGTCGATGTCATGAGCCCGCTCGCTTTTTTTGAATTTTCAGCTGGATCACCTGGCGGCCGTCCTCGCGCTGCGTCTTCTCGCCCACCCACGCATGGCCGTAGATCACTTCGAAGGTGGCCGGCAGGCGCCCTTCGACGCGATTCGATTCGTACGCCTGCTCCAACCGCGCCCACGCCGACTTGCCGAGCAGGCCGCGCTTGCGTGCCGCTGCCGCGTTGTGCGCGCCGATGCCCTTGAGGTCCGTCATCAGGGCTTTGAGGTCGCCGTAGGTCAGCGTCAGCATGTCCATTTCCATCACCGGACTGGCGAAGCCGGCGTGGATCAGCATGTCGCCGATGTCGTGCAGGTCGATGAAGCGGTTCACATGCGGGGCATCGTCGACGGCTGAAAAGGCCGCGCGCAATTCCTTCAGCGTGTCGGGCCCGAAGGTGGCGAACATCAAGAGGCCGCCCGGCGCCAGCACCCGATGGAAGCCCTTGAGGGTGGCCTCCAGGTCGTGCGCCCACTGCAGGGCCAGGCTCGACCAGACCAGGTTCATGCTGTTGGGCACAAGCGGCAGCCGCTCCATGTCGGCGCACACCAGGTGGGTGAGGCGTGAGGAGGAAGGCGTCAGGCGTGTGAGCGCGCGCTGCGCCCAGGTCGGCTGCGGCAGGCGTGCTCGCGCCGCCGCCAGCATGGCCGGGGCGATGTCGAGCGCGCAGAGTTCAGACTCCGCATAGCGCGCGCGCAGATGCGTCAAGCCGTAGCCGGTGCCGCTGCCGACATCGAGCACGCGACCCGGCTGCAGGGTCATGAAATCAAGGCGTTCGAGCAGGCGATCGCACACTTCGCGCTGCAGCACGGCATGCGCATCGTAGCTGGCGGCGGCGTGGTCGAAAGCGCGCCGCACTTCAGCGAAATCGAGTTCATCTATCGGTTTTGGCATTACGTTTGCTCCCTCTCCCGCTTGCGGGAGAGGGTTGGGGTGAGGGGGCGAAGCTATCGGTTTTGGCATTACGTTCGTTCCCTCTACCGCTTGCGGGAGATAACCAGCGACTTGCCCGCTTGCGGGCTTAGTCGAATGGTTAGTGGCCCCATCAGGGTTGGGGAGAAGGGACGGTCACGCTCGTCAGTCATGGGCAAAGCGCACGATCGCCGCGGCCACCGCTTCCCCATGCGACAAGTGCGGCGCATGGGCGGCACGGGCAAACTCGATGTGCTGAGCGGCGGGCAAGGTCTCTGCCAGCCAGGCGCCGGCAGACGCCGGCGTCAGCGTATCGAGCGCGCCGTGCAGCACCAGGGTCGGCTGCGTCAGCCGCGGCAGTTCATTGCGCAGGTCGGTGTCGCGCAGGATCGCCAGGCCACCCGCCAGCGCCTCGCTGCGAGCCACGGGCGCGGCCAGCAGCGTCTGCCGCAATTGCTGCAGCAGACTTTTCTGTCCCGCCATACCGCGCGTCTGCAGGCTCAGAAAGCGCAGCAATGTGGCCTGCGGGTCGGCCAGAAGCGCCGCGCCGAAATCCTGCAGCTCGGCAGCAGCCATGCCAGGCTCCCAATCTTCTGTCGCAACGAATTTCGGCGTCGACGCCAGCAGCACCAGCCGCGCAATCCTGTGCGGATGGTCGATCGCCGCACGCATCGCCACCTGGCCGCCGAGCGACCAGCCGAGCAGCATGGCCTTGTCCGGCAATTGCCGCGCCAGATCGTCCGCCCAGCTTTGCAGGGCGTTGTCCGCCAGCGCATCGCGTCCGCCGTGGCCGGGCAGGTCGAACGCGCGCACCTCGAAATCGTCCGCCAGCAGGGCAGCCAGCGCGTCGAACACGCGGGCGTTCATGCCCCAGCCGTGCACCAGGGCGAGAACGGGTTTAGGCGATGGCATGCAGGACCTCGGCCAGTTGCGCGACGTCGTCGGCGCTGTGCGCGGCCGACAGGGTGATGCGCAGCCGCGCCGTGTTGGCCGGCACCGTCGGCGTGCGGATTGCCGGCACCAGCAGGCCGCGCTCCAGCAAGGCCTGCGACAGCCGCACCGCCTCGGCATTCGTGCCGATCACCAGCGGCTGGATCGGCGTATCCGACGGCATCAGCGAACCGAGCTTGAGACCAGCCAGGCCTTCGCGCAGTTGCGCGATGTGGCTCTGCAACCGCTCGCGCCGCGCTGCGCCCGCCTCGATCTGGTGCAGGCTTTCCAGCAGGCACGCGGCCAGCAGCGGCGGCGAGGCAGTGGTGTAGATGTAGGGGCGCGCCTTCTGGATCAGCCAGTCGATCACGCTTTGATGCGCCGCAACCGCCGCACCCGCCACCCCGGCTGCCTTGCCCAGGGTGGCGAGATAGACCACGCGGTCGCTCGCGCGGGCGCGTTCGCTCAAACCACCGTGGCCCTCGTTCAGCACGCCGAAACCGTGCGCATCGTCGAGGTAGAGCCAGGCGTCGTAGCGCTCGGCCAGGTCGAGCAGCGCGTCGACCGGCGCGATGTCGCCGTCCATGCTGAACACCAGGTCCGACACGATGACTTTGTCCTGCGCCGTGCTGGCCGCCAGCTGGCCCTCGAGCTGCGCCAGGTCGTTGTGGCGATAGCGGGTGAAGCTCGCGCCGGACAGCTGCGCGGCATCGACCAGAGAAGCATGATTCAGCTTGTCGGCGAACACTTCGCCGTGGCGCCCGACCAGTGCAGTCAGCACCGCGAGATTGGCCATGTATCCGGTGGAAAACAGCAGTGCCGCGGGCTTGCCGACGAAGCGTGAAAACGCGGCTTCGAAGTCGTGGTGGAAACGGTGATGGCCGGTGATGAGGTGCGCCGCGCCCGCGCCGACGCCGCAAAGGTCTGCCGCGGCGTGCGCAGTCTGAATCAGCGCCGGATCGGCGGCGAGGCCGAGATAGTCGTTGCTGCAGAACGAGATGACGCGCTGGCCATTGATCGTCACATGCGCGCCCTGGGCGCCGTCGAGCAGCTGGCGCCGACGTTCGAGATGATCGGCCTGCAGCGCCGCCAGCCCCTGCTGCAGGCGGGTCAGCCCGGCAAAACTCACAACGCGGTCAGACCCAGGCTGTCGAACAGGCGCTGGTCGCGTTCCCATTCCGGATTGCCGGTTGTGAGCAGCTTTTCGCCGTAGAAAATCGAGTTGGCGCCGGCAAGGAAGCACAGCGCCTGCACCGCGTCGCTCATCTGCTGGCGCCCGGCCGACAGCCGCACGAAGCTCTTCGGCATGCAGATGCGCGCCACCGCGATGGTGCGCACGAATTCCAGCGGATCGAGCGCCTCGGTGCCGGCCAGCGGCGTGCCCTCGACCTGCACCAGCAGGTTGATCGGCACCGATTCCGGCTGCGGGTCGAGGCTCGCCAACTGCGCGATGAGCCCCGCGCGCTGGGTGCGCGACTCGCCCATGCCGACGATGCCGCCGCAGCAGACGTGCAAATCGGCATGGCGCACGCGCTCCAGCGTGTCGAGGCGGTCCTGGTACTCGCGGGTGGTGATGATGTCGCCGTAGAACTCGGGCGCGGTGTCGAGGTTGTGGTTGTAGTAGTCGAGCCCGGCTTCCTTCAGTTGCTCGGCCTGGCCGTCCTTCAGCATGCCCAGCGTGGCGCAGGTCTCCAGCCCCAGTGCGCGCACCGCGCGCACCATTTCGAGCACCGGTTCGAGGTCGCGCTGCTTCGGCCCGCGCCATGCCGCGCCCATGCAGAAGCGTGAGGCGCCAGCGGCTTTGGCGGCGCGCGCTGCCTTCAGCACATCGTCGATGTCGAGCAGGCCCTGGCTTTCCACTCCGGCGTCGTAGCGCGCCGATTGCGGGCAGTAGCCGCAGTCTTCCGAACAGCCGCCGGTCTTGATCGACAGCAGGGTGGAGAGCTGCACCTTGTTGGGGTCGAAGTGCGCGCGATGCACGGTCTGCGCCTGGGACATCAGGTCGGCAAACGGCAGCGCGAACAGCGCGTCGATTTCGGCCACCGAACGGCGCACCAAGGGTTGAGTCATGTCATTCATTGATCGCCACCTCGATAGTCAAGTCAGCCCACGGCTCACGCGCGGCCTTGTAAATGTCGTAAAGCGCCCACGGCACGATGATCAATACTGCCGTCCCCAGCACCAGCATCAGCCCCTGCCAGCCGTCGAGCAGGCCGTAGATCGCCGGGCCGATCACCATCAGGCTGCCCATCACGCCGTAAAAGCGGTAGCCTGCCCACTTGTTGTAATGTGCGGCGCGCGGGTTGGGGTGGTGGGCGATGCTGGCGTAGACGAAGATCGACGCGCCCAGCCAGATCATCACCGGCGGCAGCGACAGCACGAAAGGCAGGAAACCGATCTTGTGGCTGGCCAGCAGCTTGCCCAGCATCAGGGCGGTCAGCGAAAGCACCAATGCCACCACGGTCAGGATGTTGAACAGCTGCGCGGCGAAGCGGGAGGATGAGGCGGAAATGACGCGTTTGACTTTCATGGCCCGGATTTTCGGGGGCGGCGACCCCGCTGTCAAATTGAGGTCGCCATCGAATTGAACATCCGCCTATTATTTAACCGGATTTTCCCGCCCGCCTGCCTGCTGTGCAGCGCCAGGTCGACGCGATCGCTGTGCCCCGGCTGTCTCGCCGAGCTGCCCTGGCACCGCCAGCCGCAGTGCCCGCAGTGCGCCATTCCCACCCCCGACGGCCAGCGCTGCGGCGCCTGTCTCAAACACCCGCCGGCGTTCGACCGCACCCATGCCGCGCTGGCCTATGCGTTTCCGCTCGACCAGATGATTCCGCGCCTGAAATATCACGGCCAGCTCGCCATTGCGCCGGTGCTGGGCGAGTGCCTTGCCGAGGCCGCATCCGCCGCCCCCCGGCCCGACCGCCTGATAGCCATGCCGCTGCATGCAAGCCGCATCCGCGAACGCGGCTTCAACCACGCCACCGAAATCGCACGCGTGGTGGCGAAGCGGCTGGCACTCCCGCTCGACACCCGCAGCGCCCGGCGCATCCGCGACACGCCGCCGCAAATGGGACTGAAACACCAAGCCCGGCGGCGCAACGTGCGCGGCGCATTCGCGTGTTCGGACGACGTCCGCGGGCAATGCATCGCGCTGATCGACGACGTGATGACGACTGGCACCAGCCTTGACGAGCTGGCTGCGACGCTTAAACAGTCGGGCGCACGCGAAGTGACTTGCTGGGTGGTGGCGCGCACGCTGCCGCCGGGCGACTGACCCCACGACACCCTGCAAGGCTGTGGGAGGCCCACCTCGGGCCGAATGCCGGGCGGGAACGCGTCAGCCGTAAATCTCTTCCACCGCAAAAATCCGCCGGTGTTCGCGCATGGCGTAGCGGTCGGTCATGCCGGCGATGTAGTCGGCCACCGCGCGCGCGCCTTCCAGCGATTCGCGCGCCTGGTGCTCGGGCGGCAGCAGGCGGGCATCGCCGGTGAACGCGGTGTAGAGATCGCTGACGATGCGGCTGGCCTTGGCGCTCATGCGCGCCACCTTGTAATGGCGGTACAGGTGGCGGTGCAGGAAACGCTTCAGCTCGCGATGCTCGTCCAGCAACGCCGGGCTGAAGGCCGCCAGCGGCGGCGCGGCACGCACCTCGTCCAGGGTCTGCACGCCGCTATTCTCGATGTTCATGCGCGTGGTGTTCACCAGATCGAGGATCAGCGTGTTGATCATGCGGCGCACGGTTTCGGTCACCACGCGGCGGCCGCTCAGTGCCGGGTACAGGCTGCGCACCTCGCCCTGATGGCGCGCAAACAGCTGCACCTCCGCCAGCTGCTCCTCGGTGATCAGCCCCGAACGCAGGCCGTCGTCGACGTCATGATTGTTGTAGGCGATCTCGTCGGCCAGGTTGGCGATCTGCGCTTCCAGCGAGGGCTGCTGCCTGTTGAGGAAGCGGCGCCCGACGTCGCCGAGTTTTTCGGCATGGCCGAGCGAGCAGTGCTTGAGGATGCCCTCGCGCGCCTCGAAGGTGAGATTCAGCCCGTCGAATTCGGCGTAGCGCTCTTCCAGCAGGTCGACCACGCGCAGCGACTGCAGGTTGTGCTCGAAGCCGCCGTGCTCGCGCATGCAGGCGTTGAGCGCATCCTGCCCGGCGTGGCCGAACGGCGTGTGGCCGAGGTCGTGCGCCAGCGCCACCGCCTCCACCAGGTCCTCGTTCAGGCCCAATAAACGCGCGATGGTGCGGCCGATCTGCGCCACTTCAAGGCTGTGGGTGAGCCGGGTGCGGAACAGGTCGCCTTCGTGGTTCACGAACACCTGGGTCTTGTATTCCAGCCGCCGAAACGCGGTGGAATGGATGATGCGGTCGCGGTCGCGCTGGAACTCGGAGCGCGGCGCGGCGGACGGTTCGGCATGCCGGCGCCCGCGGGATTGGCTGGAATGCGCTGCGTAGGAAGCGAACGACGGTTCCATCTGGTTTCCTTCAGTGCGGCGCGGTCAGCACGCCGGTCAGCACATCGGCCGGCACGTCGCCGGCGATCACCGCTTCACCCAGCTTTTTCAGCAGCACGAAGCGCATTTTCCCGCCCTCGACCTTCTTGTCGTGGCCCATGTATGCCAGATAGGTGTCGACGCCCAGGTCGGGCGCCACGTCCGGCAGCCCGGCGGCACGGATCAGCGCACGGGTGCGTTCGACATCGGGCTCGGTGAGCCAGCCCATGCGCCGCGAGGTTTCCGCCGCCATCACCATGCCGGCCGCCACCGCCTCGCCGTGCAGCCAGTTGCCGTAGCCCATGCCGGTCTCGATCGCGTGGCCGAAGGTGTGGCCCAGATTGAGAATCGCGCGGATGCCGCCTTCGCGCTCGTCCTGCCCCACCACCTGCGCCTTGATCTCGCACGAACGGTAGATCGCGTGGGTGATCGCCGTTGGCTCCAGCGCGCGCAGCTTGTCCATGTTGGCTTCCAGCCAGGCGAGAAAGTCAGCGTCCCGGATCAGGCCGTACTTGATCACCTCGGCCAGCCCTGCCGACAGCTCGCGTGCCGGCAGGGTCTTCAGCGTATCGGTATCGGCCAGCACCAGCTTCGGCTGGTAGAACGCGCCGATCATGTTCTTGCCAAGCGGATGGTTGATCCCGGTCTTGCCGCCCACCGACGAATCGACCTGCGACAGCAGCGTGGTGGGAATCTGGATGAAGGGCACCCCGCGCTGGTAGCACGCCGCCGCGAAGCCGGTCATGTCGCCGATCACGCCGCCACCCAAAGCGATCAGCGTGGTCTTGCGCTCGGCGCGGTCGGTCAAGAGCGCATCGAATATCAGGTTCAGCGTTTCCCAGTTCTTGTAGGCCTCGCCGTCCGGCAGCACCACCTGCGCCACCGTCACCCCGCCCGCTTGCAGCGTCGCCGTCAGCTGCGCCAGATACAGCGGCGCCACCGTGGTGTTGGTCACCACCATCACGCGCTTCTGCACCAGATGCGGCAGGATCAGATCGGCCTGACCCAAAAGGCCGGCACCGATGTGGATAGGGTAGGAGCGGTCGCCGAGGTCGACGGTGAGGGTTTGCATGGGAAAGCCGGGGAAGTAAACGTATGGGCAGATTGTAACCAAAGCCGGCGTTGGCATTCCTGTACGCAGGCGATTCGCCGCAATTTCCGCATTGTGACGACCATCGCATGGCCCGGGGCACGCCTCCTGCGAATGCCAGCCGCTTTGCATCGCGGCCGACTCAACCCATAATCCGCCCATGGAAACGCCCGCCCAATCCGATCTGCGTCATCGCCTCAGGCAAATCCTGAGCGAGCACGGTGGCGTGCGCCTGGCAATCCTGTTCGGCTCCCAGGCAACCGGGCACGCCGCGCCCCACAGCGATCTTGACCTTGCTGTGCAGATGACAGCCCCGCTGACTGCCGACGACAAGATCGCGCTGATCGAAAAGCTCGCCCAAGCCACCGGCCTGCCGGTCGATCTCATCGATCTCAAACGTGTCGGAGAGCCCTTGCTGGGGCAGATTCTGAAACATGGCGTACGCCTCTTGGGCAGCGATACTGAATATGCCGCCGTCGTCAGCCGCCACCTGTTCGATGCAGCCGATTTTCTGCCCTACCGCAACCGCATCCTGGACGAACGGAGACAGGCATGGATCGGCAGGTAATCGATCAAAAGCTCGAATCGCTGAGGCGCTGCTTGAACCGGATCAGGGAGAAAACCCCCGCGACCGTTACAGAACTTGAACACGACCCCGATGCGCAGGATGTGCTCACGCTCAATCTGACGCGTGCGGTTCAACTCAGCGTGGACATCGGAACGCATCTCATTGCGAGCAGCGAACATCCCGCGCCAGACACGATGGGACAGACCTTCGACGTTCTCGCCAGCATGTCGCTCATTGGCCCGGAACTCGCGCTGCGCATGAAGAAAGCTGTCGGCTTTCGCAACATTGCAATCCACAACTACGAAGCTATCGACTGGCAGATCACCCACATCATCGCCACCCGCCACATCGAAGACTTTTCAGCCTTCGCTGCCGCGATAATCGACTTCATGGAAAAGCACGAAGGCATTTCAGAATAAGCGTCATGGACATTGCCATCCCGGGGAAACCAGGAACCCACTCAAGCAGAAAGGCCCATGGATAACTTCGACCCTGCGCGGATCTCCGTCATCATGCCCTGCTACAACGCCGCGCCCTATGTGGACGAAGCGATCGGGAGCGTGCTCGGGCAAAGTTATCCCCATGTGGAACTCATCGTGGTGGACGACGGTTCGACCGATGGTTCAACCGAAATCCTGCAACGCCTGGCCTCGGAGCATCCCGAACGCATCACCCTCGTCTACCAGAACCGCGCCGGCCCCTTTGCTGCCCGAAACCAAGCGCTTGCCCACGCAAACGGCAATTACATCGCCTTTCTCGACGCCGACGACACCTGGCACCCGGACGCGCTGCGCCTGATGCACGCTGCTCTCACAGCAGAAAACGCCGACCTGGCCTATTGCAGTTGGCAAAACATCGGCATCGCGTCGGCTGACCCCAACCCGATTATCCCGCCCGATTTCGAATCGAGCGAGGCGGCCGTTCATTTTCTGGAGCAAAATCCCTGGCCGATCAACAGCGTACTGGTCAGCCGTCATCTCATCGACGAACTGCGCGGGTTTTCCGAACGTGCGCCCACCGCCATGGACTACGACCTGTGGCTCAGAATGATCGCGCGTCAGCCCAGGCTCGTGCGCGTCCCCGACGTGCTGGCGTTTTACCGCCGTTACCCGCGCGGCGATGCCCATATCCCGCACTGGCGGCAGGTATTCGATGCCGTCGCCGTGCGCCACGACTTTGCCCGCCATCACCCCGAATTCGTCGCCCGCATTACGCCAGCTCGCCTCAATGAACTGATCTACGATCCTCTGCTGCGCGAAGCCTATCGCTGCCACTGGCGCAACGACACCGAATCCGCCCGCCGCCTGTTTCGCCGCGCCTTCCGCAAGTCCGACTGGAAAGCCGGCGATTTCAAACACCTCGTCGCCAGCCTGCTGCCGGCCCCGCTCTATCGCAACCTGGTCGATTACGTCACGCGGCGGCGCAGCGTGCGTTTTTGAGACGTGCGTTACCGGCCATCGGGGGTGCACGACAAGGGCACCGGCCACCATGAATGCAGCATCCCGCTCCCGTATTGATTCCGCAGATGCGCTTCGGCGCGAATCGGTGGCATAGCACTTGCTTAGAGATTCGCGAACTACAATACCCCGCCATGCCAAGCCACAAAGCCTATCCCGCACAGCGGGCCATACAATCCCGTCCTCGTCTGCGCAGCGCACCTGTCCGCACCTGCTGTAGACATAGCCATTTCTCACATCGGGGTTGCGATATCGCCACGAGCGACCATCTTTCAACTGCCACCAGGGGGCACCTTATGCAGCGGGAGCACCGATGAGCCTCGGCAACCGCATCCGCCATGGGGCCGCCTGGCTGTTTGTCGGCAACAGCGGCAAGCAGGTGCTGGGCTTTCTGTTCGGCATCGTACTGGCGCGTCTGCTGGCGCCCGAGGATTTCGGCATCCTGCTCACCATCCAGGTTCTCACCGGGATGGCCGGTTTCGTCGCGGGCGGCGGCATGGGGCAGGCGCTGGTGCGCGCCAAGGAGGTCAGCCAGCAGGACTACGATATTGTCTTCACCCTGCAGCTCGGCATCGGCTGCCTGATCTATGCCGGGTTCTTTGTCGCCGCACCCTGGTTCGCCGAGTGGTACGACACACCGCTGTATGCCGACCTGCTGCGCGTGTCCGCCCTCTCCTTCATTTTTCGCCCCCTGGTCAACCTGCCGGCCAGTATGTTGTACCGGCACATGCGCTACAAGGCACAGACCGTCGTCAGCATCACCGGGCTCATGGTTTCCAGCTTCACCAGCATTTTCATGGCCTGGCTGGGCTACGGCGTCTGGAGCCTGATCTGGGGCGGCATCGCCGGTTCGATCTATAGTGCGGCCGTGCTGGTTCCGCTGGCCCGCTGGCGCCCCGGGTTTTCGCTGGACTTCCGGCGCGGGCGCGACATCGCCCGCTACGGCCTGCTGGTTTCGGTCAACGATATCGTCAATTACCTGCGCACACAGGTCAGCATCTTCATTCTGTCGCGCACCCTCGGCCCGGCCAGCGTCGGCCTTTTCAACAAGGGCGAGAGTTTGGCCCGAATGCCGCACAGTTTCATTACCGGGTCGGTATATCAGGTTCTGTTTCGCGCCATGGCTGCCGAACAGGACAACCTCGACAAATGCCGTTATCTTTTCTTTCGCAGCATCGCGCTGGTTGCTGTTTATGCCACGCCTTTCTATATCGGTTTGTTGTGGCTGGCCGAACCGCTCATCCGCGGCATTTACGGCGAAAAATGGGTCGCGTCCGCCGGACCGTTGATGATCCTGGCGTTCGCCTGGCCGTTCTGGCTGGCGAACAAGCTGTCTGGCGCCGTTCTGGCCGCCCAGAACTGGCTGGGGCATGAATTGAAAATACAACTCGCCACCTTGATCATCACTGCGCTGGGCGCTGTCATCGCCTTGCCTTACGGCATCGATGGCGTTGCCTGGGCCATCGTCGGCGCCGCCGCGTTCAGCGGCCTTTACATGCACCGCCTGGCCTTGAGATGCCTTAAGGCCAAATGGGTGGGCGGCCTGCGGGCAATCGTTCCGGCCATTTTGCTGAATGCCATACTCGTCTTTGCGTTATACCTTGTTGAACAATTGCTGCCATCTGACTGGATCGAGCATGACCTTGTGAACATTGCGGTCATGGGGATCACCGGCGCCCTGGTGTATGCCGGGAGTCTGCTGTTCCTGCCGATTCCGGAACTGGCGACCGAACGCCTGCGCTGGAAAGCGAAACTAAGACTGAAATACCCTATCGGACAATGAATCCTCCCTCCCAGCCCGTTTTTGTCTTTTCTTCCTCTTGGCGCTCCGGCAGCACCCTGCTGCAGCGCTTCATCACGGCTTCCGGAGAAGTGCTGGTATGGGGCGAGACGGGCGGCGCCCTCAACGCCCTCGCAGAAGCCGTTGCAGGCTGGGAACAGATCACCGCGGACAGCTCGCGCCGCTTTCCGTGCGGCATCGGAGGCAAGGGCGAATCCGCCTACGGCAAGTTCGTCGCCTCACCCAAAGCCGAACATGCCAGCCAATGGATCGCCAATCTGTCCCCGCCCTACGCAGACATTCTTGCCGGCGTGTACGGGTTGTTCGACACGCTTTACGGGCAACGCGCGCAGTCTCTGGGTTATCCGCGCTACGGGATCAAGGAGACGCGCTGCGACCTCGCCACCGCCCGACAGCTGCGGGCGCTGTTCCCGGATGCCCGTTTTCTGTTTCTGGTGCGCAATCCGTACGACGTCATGCTGTCCCTCAAACGCCGCGACTGGATGGGCCGGGCAGCAGGACATGCCACGCTGAAATACTATGCTGACCACTGGCGCACGCGCTCCATGCAGTTCCGCCAGGCGGATTTCGGCCTGATCCTGCGATACGAGGATTTCATCGCCGACCCGGCGCTGCAAAGCCGGGTGCTGGACTATCTGGACATCGACACCCGCCCGCCGGCCGACTTCACCCGCACCAGCCAGGTCGACTGGCGCGCCGCGAACCAGTCGCATCTCAGCGCGTGGGAACGCACGCGCCTGCGTTACTGGCTGTTGGACGAAATGAAGCAATGGGGCTACTGAGATGATCGATCCCCTCTCGCGCTATCTGCATCGTGGCGCCGGCGCGCATGGCCCGATCATGCTCATGTACCACGCCGTCACCCCCGGCAAGGACACGCCCACATGGCCGTGGGCCGTATCCATGCAGCAGTTCCGCAAGCAGCTCGACTTTCTGGCCAGCGAAGGGTATGCCACGCCGACCATGGGCGAACTGGTCGCGTCGCCTGCAAAGGAATGGCGGGGTCGCACCGCCGTCATCACCTTCGACGACGGTTACCTCGACAATCTCGCCGCGTGCGAGGAACTGCAGAAACGCGGCATGCGCGCATCCTGGTTCATCGTCACCGGTTCGGTTGGCCAGCCGCCCCTATGGCCTGGGGACGGTCGCCCCGCAGACCGGCTATTAAATGCGACCGAGTTGCGCGAGATGCGGGAAAGCGGCATGGAGATCGGTTCCCACACCGTGAATCACGTACGCCTGACCGAAGTCGACGATGCCTGCCTGGCGCAGGAATTGACCGATTCCAGGACCACGCTGGAAGACCTGACGGGGCATGCCGTCAACAGCTTTGCCTACCCTTACGGTGCATGGGACGCGCGCTGTGCCGAAGCGGTCAAACAAGCCGGCTACACTGCAGCATGCAGCACCCGTACCGGGTGGGCGTTGCGCGACAACGCCCCTTATCAACTGCGGCGGCTGACCATATACAACACCGACACGCTGGGCAGTTTCGCGCGCAAGCTCTATTTCGGCAACCACGACGTACGCTGGCGAGACATCTCAGGCTATGCGCTGCGGAAACTGCGACGCACCTGATCCGCACGCATGAACCCCGTCATTTCCATCATCATGCCCTGCTACAACGCTGCGACGCATTTGCCGGAAAGCATGGGCAGCGTGCTGGCGCAAACCTTCGCCGACTGGGAACTGATCGCGGTCGACGATGGCTCCAGCGACGGTACGCTGGCCTGGCTGCAGACACAAACCGATTCGCGCATTCGGATTTGCTCGCAGAAAAATCAGGGGGTGAGCGCAGCACGCAATGCCGGCCTGGTGCAGGCGCGTGGGGACTATGTGGCGTTCCTGGACGCTGACGACACCTGGGCTCCGGATTTCCTGGAAATAATGCGGGCTGCACTGCAGGCCTGTCCCGACGCCGTTCTGGCGTACTGCGGCTGGCAAAACCTGGGGCTGCCGGGTGAGCGCGGCGAACCCTTCGTGCCACCGGATTACGAAAACGCCGCCAAGGCCGAAACCCTGTTCGCCGGCTGCCGCTGGCCGATCCACGCCGCGCTGGTCAAGCGTAAGGCCGTGCTGGCTGCGGGCGGCTTCGACGCCAGACTGAGAAACGCCGAAGATTATGCGCTGTGGCTGCAGGTGGCGACTGCCGCGCCGATCGTGCGCGTCCCCGAGGTGCTGGCGTTTTACCACTTTCACGACGGCGGCCAGGCTTCGGCCAACAAGGCGCGGGCAGCGCTTCACCACCTGCACGCGCAACGCGGCTATCTTGCCCGGCACCCTGATTTCCGGACCTCGCTGGGGGGAAAAAAGGCGCGTGCGCTGATGCTTGGCGAACTGCTGGCGCGTGGCTATATCTGTTATTGGAAACGGGAGCTTCCCGCCGCCCGGCAAATCTTTCGCGCCGTCATGAAACAAGGCTACGGAACGCTCGCCGACTGGAAATACATGCTGCCCGCCTGGCTGCCGGAATCGTGGCACAAAAAACTGATCAGGCTGCGAGACCGGGACATTCACATCGAAGAGCCATAGTTCGGGCGCACACCGCTCGCCGAGGGTGTTTTCTGCGCAGCGGGCGAATGAAACAGGCCTTCAAGTATGATGATTGATGCCCAGACCCAGGGGGCGAACGACAGGCCCGCATGGCGGGCGAATTCGAAAAACAGGCTTCAGGGGGATGGCCAATAATGCTGACGCGCTTCATCCAGTCGAACCGGATACCCAGGCAGCTCAAGATCAAGTTGCTGGCGCCCGTTTACCCACTTTTCCCGGCGGACAAGCACAAGGGCGTATTCATGTGGCATCACGGCCGCTGCGGCAGCACGGTGCTGGGCCGCATACTCAACCAGCATCCCGGCATACGCTGGCGCGGCGAAATCTATGAACCCTATGCCGACGCCGGAACGCCCCGGCCGAACTTCCGCGACGACCTCAGGTACGCGCAGATCGAATGCGGCCGCAAGCTGCCGGGCTTTGAACTCAAAGGCTTGCCGAGCCAGCACCTGCCCACGCTGGGCGTTTCGCTCAGGCAGTTCCTGGAGGTCATCCGTGAACACGGATTTTCCCGCTGCGTTTTTCTGGATCGCCGCAACACCCTGCGCAAGCTGATCTCGGTGCAGATCGTCGATCAGGGGCTGCGTGACTCGTATCACGTGGCAAAGGGCAAAGAGGCCGGGTTGAAGGGCCGCCTGCGCATCGATTTGCAGCGCGTCAGGATCCAGGGCAAATACGCGCCGCTATTGGAGATGATCCAGCACATCGATGAGGAAACCGAAAAAGCCCGTCACCTGGTAGGCGAGTATTTCGATTTCCTGCCGCTGGTCTATGAAGACCATATCGAGGCCGACCCGCTGGTTGCGTATCGCGAAATCCTGTCGCATCTCGGACTTCCCCACCACGATGCGGAAGTGACCCTGAAACGGGTCAACGTCAAAACGCTGCAGGAACTGATCGAGAACTACCAGGATGTGGAAGACCTGCTTGCCGGCACGAAATACGAATGGATGCTGACGACCTGATCGCAACCACCTGAAAAACGGCATCCAGACCATGCAGACCATTCCGGGAATCACGCTTGCAACCGGGCGCTTCCGCCTCACAGACGGCGCGTTGCCGCCCGCGGGCCGCCACCTGTCGAACGCGCGCCTGGGCGACTGGCTGTCGGCCCGGGCGGACGCCCGGCACGCGTCGTCGCACGCACACGCCGTTCACGAAGCGGGGGTCAGCGTCCTCATCGAAGGCTATCTGTCCCACATCACGGGACAGCCGGCGCATGCACCCGCCGCCGTGCTGGCGCTTTACCTGGAGTCGGGACTCGATTTCCTGCCCAGTCTGCGCGGCTCGTATACCGGCCTGATCCTCGACAGCCGCGACAACACGGCCCACCTGTTCAACGACCGGCGCGCCAGCCGCCCGCTTTATTACCGGCAGGATGCGGACCGGTCCTTGCTGGCGGGCCCTGAAGTTGCCGGTCTGGCCTGTGCTGCGCCACCCTTGCAGGAAATCGATCCGGTGGCTGTTTGCGAATTTCTGATCTTCGCCAGTTATTACAACGACCGAACCCTGTTTCCCTCCATCAAAAAATTACCGCCTGCCTCGGTCATGAGTTTCGGACCGGATTCGATGGCCATCCGCCGCTACTGGCAAACCCGGATCGAACCGGACAAGAATCCCGGCAGCGAGGATGAATGGGTGAAAGAAGCGCTTTCGCTTTTCAATCAGTCCACCCATAGACTGCTGGCGCATTGCGAGCATCCCTTTCTGTACCTGAGCGGGGGGCTCGATTCCCGCATGATCCTGGGCGGCCTGCGAGAAAACGGCTTTCGCATTCCCGCAGTCACCTACGGTACCCAGGAAGGCGACGACGCCCCGATTGCCCGCCAACTCGCCCAACACTGCGGTTTGCCGTTTACCTATCTCCCGATTTCCACGGCAAACCCCGAGGCGCATTTTGTCGATGCCGCACTTCGCGCCGATTGCCGCGCCGAAACGGTCGACACGCCATCGCTCGGATTGCTGCAGGATCAACTGGCAGAAACATACGATCAGTTTATCCAGGGGGACAAGAGTTATTACAGCTATCACGCCGCCACGCCAGACGAGGCGCTCATCCAGGCGGGCGTGTTTTCCTTTGCATTTGCCAACCGGCTGGGGGACCTGCTCGACCCTGCGGTTTTTCGACACGCCAGCAGCAGCATCGAACACACGCTCAGGGATGTACGGTCGGCAGGCCGCAACATCGAGGCGCAGGACTTGCGGGACAAGGTCTATTTCGAACAGCGGTTGTTCAACCGGCAGAACGCATTCACCGCCGCCAATCTGCGCCGGTTCGAGCAGGCGCGGCCCTGGTTGGACGAGGACCTGGTGGACTGCCTGTTTTCAATGCCCGGCACCTTGCGTAGCGGAAACGCCCTTGCCAAGAAAATGCTGCAAAAAGCCCATCCCGATCTGGCCGCCATTCCGTTTGCCCACAAGGACTCAATCCCCCAGGCGCAGACTTACCGGCAATCCATCTCCGCCAGCCCGCCCCTGGCCGAATTCATCCGAATCCAGTTTCATCATCAACTCGATCCCCGTCTGGCTGCATTGTTCAGACCCGACAACCTGTTCGCACTCATCGACAGTCTGCTCGCTGGCAGGCCCTACCCCATCCCCCATACCCGCTGGTGGCAGGCGTTGCCCGGAACCTGGCGAATCACCGCCAGACGATATCGCGCCGACCGCATCCACCCCGTCAGCGTCATGATGCGTCTGATGCAGATCAACCTCTATCTCAATGAGGTGCGTCAGAATCACACTCCACCATTGAACCAGGCCTGACCGATCACCATGTCCCGACTTGTTTTCGCTTTTTGCACCTACAACCGCGCCGACCGGCTGGAGAAACTGGTGGCTGCCATGCGCGCGCAAAGCTGCCCGGTTCCGTTCGAGATTCTCACCGTCAACAACAACAGCAGCGACAACACGGTCGAAGTCCTGGCCCGCCTGGCCCAACTTCCCGGCCCTGTTTTGCGCTGGGTGACCGAGCCGGTTCAGGGTATTGTCGCCGCGCGCAACCGCGCGATCGAGGAATCGATCGATAGCGACATCATGGTTTTTATCGACGACGACGAGACACCCCTGCCCGGCATCCTGGAAGCGGCCGCCCACGCCATCCTCAACGAAGGCGCGCAATGCGCCGGCGGCCGGGTCGAGATGGACTTCTCCCACACCCCGCGCCCGGCATGGCTGGGCAACGAGCTGCTGGGCTTTCTGGCAGCGGTCGATCACGGCCCCGATGCCTTCTGGATCGAGGATGCCGCCACGCCCATCTGGACAGCCAACGTCGCCTACGACATGCGCCTGTTCCGCGACGATCCGGGCCTGCGGTTCGACAAACGCTACGATCGCAAGGGCAACGTCGTCGGCGGCGGCTCCGATGCCATCATGTTTCGCACCCTGCTCGACCGCAAGGTACGAATCCGCTATTGCCCCGGCATGGCCGTGCTGCATGCCGTCGAACCCTGGCGGCTGACGCGCAGCTACTTTCTCAAGCTGCACTACCGGGCGGGCCTGCGTCATGGGCTGCATCAATTGCCGCTCTATCCAAAAACAGTGCTGGGCCTGCCCCCCTTTCTGGTCGCCCAGTTTCTGCGTCAGGCCATCAAGGCAATCAGCATGCAGTTCGCCCAGCGTCCGGGGGCGCTGCGGCAGGGCATGAATGCCTCCCACACCCTGGGCGCCCTGATGGGCTACCGCTCGCGATCGTGACGCAACTGACTGTCCTGATCTGCACCCACAACCGGGCCGATCTGCTGGAACGGGTGCTGGCTTCGCTCAACGCGGCAAAACGGCCTGCCATGCCGGTGCAGATTCTGGTGGCGGCCAACGCCTGCACCGACGATACGATAGCTCGCATGCAGGCGTATCAGGTTCGGCAGACCGAACAGGGCTGGTTACCGCTGCGGTTGATCGAAGTGCCCAACCCCGGCAAGTCACATGCGCTGAATCGCGCCATTCCCGAGATTGACACCGAACTCACCGCCTTTGTCGATGACGACCATCGGGTCGATGAACACTATCTGGTTGCCATCGAGCAGGCGGCGAAGACCTGGCCGGATGCCGGACTGTATTGTGGCCGCATCCGGCCCGACTGGGACGGCAGCGAACCGGCATGGGTACACGACGAGGGGCCCTACCGGATTTATCCTTTGCCGGTGCCGCGCTACGACCAGGACAGCCAGCCGAAGACGATCACCCCCGAAGAGGGGCCCATCCCCGGCGGCGGCAATCTGGTGGTGCGGCGCCCTGTGTTCGAACTGGCCGGAAAATTTTCCACCGAATTGGGACCGCACGGACACGACCTGGGCGGCGGCGAAGACAGCGAATACGTACTGCGCGCAATGATGCGCGGCGTGCGCTGCCAATACGTCCCGGACATGGTGCAGCATCATTACGTCGACGTGAAACGGCTCAATCTCGGCTACCTGCTGAAAAAGGGCTACCAACGCACCCGCTCCACCTCACGTATCCACGGCAATGGCCGGGTGCCGCTCTTCATGTGGCGAAAACTGGCTGAATACGGTTTCCACAGCCTATTCACCCTGTCGTGGGCCAAGCGGCGGTTTTACTGGGTGCGCACCGCTGCTGCGCTGGGCGAGATCCACGGGCGCAGCGAATCGGGACATCGCGGCAAGCATCTGGCATTGCCGCCCGACCGCGGCATGCTGCAGGTGGAAGGGCTGGCATTGCTCACCGCTGCCAGCGGGTTGCTTGCCTGGTTAGCCAGCGGCGATACACGCTGGGCCGGCCTGCTTCCAGCACTTGGCGTGGCGGGGATCGGCGCAGCCGCGCTGCTCGCCAAGTCCTTGCTCGACTTTTCGCAGACCGGGCCGCGCATCCGCGAGGAAGTGCTTACCCATTACCAGCGCTACACCCTGTTTGCGCTGGCACGGCTGACCGCCTGGACGTTCATGTTGATGCTGTTTACGGGTGGCGCAGGAGTATTGCTGTATTTCATGCTCAATACGGTGCTCGGCGCCCCCTGGTCGAGGGGTCTCGCCTTCATTGCCGCCATTCTGGGCGTGCTGGGCGCATTCGCGCTGCAATTCATCCGCAAGCTGCGGTTCAACCCTGGCCTGCTGGTCGCATCGATGCATTACCGTCTGAGTCGCTTGTATCGGCTGTGGCGCTGGATGACGCCGGCGCGCATCTCGCAACTGCAGTCGCTCGGGATCGGAATGATCGGGCTGTTGCTGGCGGCGTCATCCTGGCAATTGGCGACCGAAAACCGTGTCGCCGATCTGATTGCGCTGTGGGCGGCCACACTGTTCCTTGCCGGAACAATCACCTGGGCGGGATGGCAGCCGCAAGCACGTGCCCCGCGCAAGCGGCCTGCCCGCTCGGCCGGTGCGCCCCCCAACATTCTGATGGTCGGCTCCGACACGTTGCGCGCCGACCGGCTTGGCGCATTCGGATACCACCGCGTGCTGACCCCCCACATCGACCAGTTGGCCGATACCGGCGCGCTGTTCAGCAATTGTTATGTTCCGTGCGCGCGCACCGCACCGAGCCTGATTTCCATGCTGACCGGCACCTGGCCGCACACCCACGGCGTCCGCGACAACTATGTGGACGACGAGAACACACGGCTGAAAGCGGATGCCCTGCCCACGCTTCTGAAACAGGCTGGGTATCGTACTGCTGCGATTTCGGACTGGTGCGGCGCTGACATGGGCAAGTTTTCGTTCGGTTTCGATTACACCGACCTGCCGGAAGACCAGTGGAACCTGAAATACCTGATCCGCCAAGGCCCCAAGGATTTGCGCCTGTTCATCTCGCTATTCACCCACAACCGGCTGGGGCGGATGCTGCTGCCCGAACTGTACTACCTCGGCGGGGTGCCGCTGACGCAGCCGCTAGGCAAGCGCGCACGGCGGCTGGTGTCGCGTCTGGCAGAAAGCGCGCAGCCCTTCTTTCTCAACGTGTTCTATTCCACCACGCATCCGCCTTTCGCCTCGGAATGGCCGTGGTACACGCGTTTCGCCGACCCCGCCTATGCGGGCGAATCCAAGTTTGCAATGGCGCGCCTGACGGATCCGTTCGAGATCATTCGCCGCCAGGGCGCGCCCAGAGATGAATTCGACCTCGACCAGATCATCGATCTGTACGACGGCTGCGTCGCCGAGTTCGACGACGAAGTGGGCAGGATGCTGGCGCATCTCGAAGCCTGCGGTCTGGCGGAGAACACGATCGTCGTCGTCTATTCCGACCACGGCATGGAGTTTTTCGAACACGACACCTGGGGCCAGGGCAATTCGGCGGTGGGAGAAGCCAGCCCCCGCATCCCGCTCGTCATCCGCGACCCCCGCCTGGCACCGCGCGGCCAGGTGGACACGGTCGTGCGTTCGATCGATCTCGCTCCCACCCTGCTCGAACTCGTCGATGCGCCGCCTGTCGCCGGCATGGACGGCGTGTCACTCGCGGGCTGCCTGAAGCAGGCCCCCTGCCCCGAACTCGACGCGTTCAATGAAACCGGCATCTGGATTGCCGACATTCCCGGCATGCCCGACGCACACCTGCGCTATCCGGGCCTGCTGGAACTGATGGAAGTGCCTGACCGCGTCAGCGGCACCCTGACGATCAAGCCGGAATACAGCAACGCAATCCTTGCGGCCAAGGACCGCATGATTCGTCATGGGCACTGGAAACTGACCTATCAACCCCTGCGTGACGGCGAGCTGCTCCAGCTATTCGATGTCGCCGCCGACCCCATGTGCAAAAACAATCTGATCGGCCAGCACCCGGATATGACCGCCATGCTGTGGCAGCGGTTGAACGGGTGGATCGGTCGTGTTCCGGATATGCCGAGCAAGCAGTGGCCTTAAAGGAGAAGTTGAATGCCATTCAAATCCTTCGTCAAACGATCCTTGCGCCAGCTAGGCTACAAAATCGAGAAAATCGACCCCCTGGAGGAAAGCATCCCGGCCGACTACAACCATTCGCCGTTTCTTCCACGGGTCTATCGTGGCGCGCTGGATCGCTATCTTTATTTCAAGGACATGGTGGAAAAGGTGCGGGACGTGGACGGCGACATTGTCGAATGCGGCGTCTCGCTCGGGCATGGCGCCTTGCTCTTTACCCTGTTCAGTGACTATATCGGAAAACCGCGAACCTACTTCGGCTTCGACTCCTTCGAGGGATTCCCGGATCCCGTCGAAAAAGACGAAATCACGCCCATCAAGGGCAAGGGATTCTGGGCCAATCCACCGGACGCCGTTCTCAGAGTCCTGCATGACGGACGACTGGGGGATGAACTCATCCAGGAACGCATCCGCCTTGTCAAAGGCTGGTTCGACCAGACCCTGCCCCGGTTCGAAGGGCGCATCGCCCTGCTGCATCTCGACTGCGACTTGTACGAATCCTACAAGCTTTCTCTCGAGACGCTTTACGACAAGGTCCAGCCCGGGGGGGCAATCATGTTCGACGAATATGGCGACACGCGCTGGCCAGGCGCCACCAAGGCAATCGACGCGTTTTTCAGCGACAAGCCTGAAAGCATACAACCCCACCCCAAATGCACTTGGAAATATCACGTCGTCAAACAATGATCGCCACGCCCACACCCCGAACCCGATTCAATGAACACGAAACCCGTAGTCTGCTTCTTCACCAACAGCGCAGGGGACTGGGGCGGCGCCAGCCGCGTTCTCTACACCAATCTATGGCAGCTCGACACGAGCAAAATCGACCCCATCCTGATCCTGCCCCGCCAGGGCCCCATCGAGCCCGAACTGGAGGCGCACGGGTTGCGCTACGAAGTCTGGTCGTCCTTTACAGAACCCGGGGCGCCGGCGGCCTACCTTCGATCCCTCTGGAAGGCGTGGCGTTTTTTTCGCCGAGAGCGTGTCGAGATCATCCATCTCAACGGTTCGAACTTCTGGCGACCGGCGGAACTGCTCGCCGCAAGGCTCGCGGGGATCCCAATCCTTGCGCACTACCATGTCATCAACCATAAACCCTCGCCGGCAATGCACTGGTGCCGTGCAGCGATTGCAGTATCGCGCTACACCGCCGAGCAGTCCGGGCCGCCGGGCCTCCCCAAACCCGTCATCTACAACCCTATCAACCTTGCCCGTTTCGATGCGGGGCACAGCCTGCGCAGTGAGCTGGGGCTCACCGAATCCGATGTGGTCGTTTCCTTCCTTGGACAGATTCGCGACATCAAGGGTGTGGGCGATTTCATCGCCATGGCGAGAAAAATTCCGGAGCCAAACGCCCGTTTCCTGATTGCAGGCGAGTGTCGCGACCCGAAGAAATTTCCCGGCTCATATTCTGAACAGAACCTGAAGGACATGGCGGGGGGCGATGCCCGCATCCGCTACATCGGCTATGTGAAGGAGGTGGAAAACGTCTACCACACCTCAGACATCGTGGTCGTGCCCTCGCGCTGGCAGGAGCCACTGGGCCTCATCAACCTGGAGGCCGGCGCCTGCCGGAAGCCGGTTGTCGCCACTCGCGTAGGTGGCATTCCCGAGGTGGTGGAGGACGGGGTGAACGGCTATCTGGTCGAAGCGGGAGACGTCGATGCGCTGGCGGTACGGGTGGCGACCCTGATTGCCGACCCATCCATGCGCACCCGCATGGGAGAGGCCGGCCGCGCCCGGGTGGAGCGGAACTTCACAACGCGTCCTGTGAGGGAATTCGAAACGCTTTTGCTGAGTTACGCCCGCCCCTGACTGGCTTATTCCTAGTCGGGTGGGCAAAAACGGCAATAGGGATTCTTGGGCGTGCCAATCGTGGGCAGTGATGATTCCGTTGTGGCCGTCGGTTTGGGTTCCGGGGAAGCCGCGGCAGTGGGCGCCGACTCAATCACCGTTTCGGCAGCGGGCGCTGTTGCGGCAGGTTGCGGTTCGGGTTCGGCCGCCTTGGCAACGAGGGGTTCCGGAAAGGGTTCCTTTCCACCCAGTTCCAGATAACGGCGCTGCAGAGCCTTGGAATCGGGCACGTGGCGCAGGCCCTCGGTAACGATTTCCAGCGCACGGGCGGGAGACTTGCCCGCCACATTCAACTCCGCCAACTGCAGATAGGGTTTGACGAACCGGGGATCGATGGACAGCGCGTGCTTGAATTCCCTCACCGCTTCGGCCGGTCTGCGCATCAGCTTGAACACCTCGCCACGGTGGGAATACAACTCTGCGCGCAGCGTGAAATCCGGCTTTTCCGCTTTCACCATGTAATCGAAGTTGTTCATGGCGTTTTGCAGATAGAAACCGCGGTCCCTGGCGGTTCTTGCGCCCCAGTAACGGTTGACGAAATTGATGCCCGCGCAAAAGTGATGCAGGTCAATGTAGTTCGCGCCGATCCGGTCGCGCCAGCCCTTCCACTCCGGGGACTGAGGGGGCGCATTGAATTTGACCTGGCAATAAGCGGGCAAGCTCAGCATTTCAGCGTCGGTAGGCCGGGGAGCAGCTTCGAGAGCGTGTGCGGCATTGATCCCGCTTGTCAGGCCCAGCAAAACGAAGAGCGTTCTTGCCGTCATGTTCGTTTCCCTCATTGAAAAGCATCCTTCAGATGGCGTGTCTTGTCCGCCACCCGATCCCAATCAAACTCGCTACGCGCCCGCTCGAGGGCAGCCATTCCCATCTCGAGCGTGCTGTGGGCATCAGTCAGGAACTGATGTAGCGCTTCAGCCACGGCTGTTGCTTGTGTTCCGTCGACGCGCCGGCCCGTCACCCCGTCCATGACCGCCGCGCTGGTTCCGCCCGCGTGCCCCGCTATGGCCGGCTTGCCGCAAGCGGCCGCCTCGATGAACACCATGCCGAAGCCTTCGTTGTCGCCATCGATCTCGCGGTTGGGCATGGCAAAAACATCGCAGGCATTCATCCAGCGCGGCAGGTCGGCCTCGCTGACCGCGCCGATTCGATGGGCAACGCCATGCAGATTATGTTCCCGTATCAGGCCATCCAGATAGTCGGCATCCTCGCCGATGCCGGCAATGACGTATCGGACGGAAATGCCCTCGCCCCTCAGCTGTGCGACGGCACGGATCATCTGGTCGAAGCCCTTGCGACGCGACAGCCGGCCAACCGAGAAAACCAGCTTGTCATCGGGGCCGATGCCGAGGCTTTCGCGCAAGCCGCTGACGTCCAGCCCCGGCCTGAACACCGACACGTCGACGCCCGGATAGATGATGCTGATGCGCGCCGCGTCGACGCCCATCTCCAATAGCGTGTCACGCGTGTGTTCGCTGTTTGCGATCACGCGGTCGGCATGGCGCAGGGCGAAGCGCATGGCCTTGTATTTTCTGTCGCGCCCCCAGGTGGTGAGTTCCTCGCCGTGGGCATAGATCACCACGGGGCGGAAGGTGAGGCGAGCGACGGCCCATGCCACCAGCCCTTCGGGCAGCGCGCGGAAGGCATGAATCGCATCGAAGCGATGCGTGATTGCCAGCCACAGGGATTTGAAGAAGAAGCACGCATACATCGCCAGCGATTCGGGACGCAGCCAGGGCACACGCTTGAGGTTGAGGCGGTGGATGGTGTTGGGGTGGACGTCGTCGACTTCGTTTGCACCCGGCACGTCGGCGGTGACGATGTGGATTTCCTTGCCGCCGAGGCGCTTGTACACCTCGGCCGCCCACACGGCGGTGCCGCCCTTGGTGGGCAGGAAGAGTTCGGTCAGAACGAGCAGACGGTTCAAGCGATCATCCTTTGATCATCGACAGCACATCGCGCAGGCTCCGCCAGCCGGGGCGCGCGGCCAGCGTGGGCAGCACGACGCCGATGGCCGCGATGCGCCGGCCGCTTTTGCTCAATGCGCAGCCCAGGTTGTAGCGGGCGCTTTGCATCCGTGCCGCCACGCCCTGCCTGACCGGTGCCGGAAAGTTTTCCGCCAGCCGCACCAGATCGGTCAGCGTGCGCACGTTCTCCCGCTGCGCGGCCACCGGGTTGCGGCGCGTGGCGCTGCTGCCGTGAATCACGTACACCCCGAGGGTTTGGCAGACCACGCCGATGCGACGGCTTTTCGCCATCAATCGGGTCAGAAAATGCACGTCCTCGCACACCTTGAAACCGGTCGGGTAGCCGCCCAGTTCGATGAAGCGTGCGCGCGGAACGGACAGCGTGTGGGTGTCGCCGAAATGGTCAGCAACGAAAGCGGCGATTTCGGCGGGGGTTTCCATCACCACCCGCGCCGCACCCGCGGCCTTCGTCCGCATCAGCCGCCCCGACTCGTGCTGCGCCATCGAGGTGCCGAGCAGAGTGCCGGCCTCATCGCGGTATTCGTAATCGCCGGTCAGGCAGTCCAGCGCGGCGTCCCCTGCAATCCACTCGGCGTGCAGTTTCAGCCGATCCGGCGCATACCAGTCGTCGGCGTCGAGGAAGGCCAGCCAGTCGCCGGTCGCTGCTGCAGCGCCCGCGTTGCGCGCCACCGACACGCCGCCGTTGTTTTGCTGGATCAGGCGCACGACGTCGCCAAATTGGCGCGCAACCCAGGCGGTGTCATCGGTCGAGCCGTCGTCGACCACGATGATCTCGTGCGCCGACCAGCTTTGCGCACGCACCGATTCGATCGCGCGCGCCAGCGTCGCGGCAGAATTGAAGGCAGGAATGACGACCGAGAAACGCGGCGTCATGTGCGCCCCCTCAGCAGGGTCAGCGGCAGCGCCAGTCCGCTCAGCCAAGACAAGCGGCGAAAGCGCGGGATGTCGTCCAGCCGTGTGCGCCATGCAGCGAGGCGCGGCATCAACCGGCTTTCGATCCAGGCCGGGTCGCGGGTCTGGATCGCGCGTGCCAGTTCAAGCGAGTTGAGAAAACGTACAGCCGGGCATGCGCTAAGCGCTGCGTTCAACCCCGCTTCGAGGGTGGCCAGGCTCACGTCCAGCGCCCGCAGAAAATTGAAGCGATGGGTTTCCACCAGACAGGCACGCCCCTGCCGGCTGCGCGCCAGCAGGCCGTCCACCAGGCGCTGCGGGCCATGGCCTAGTGCCGGCTCGAAATAGACATCGCGCACCAGATAGGTCTGCCCGGCGCGTGAACGCTCGCCCGTCAGCATCATGGCATCCACGCAGCCGGGCTGGCCAGCGGCATTGCGGCAGGTGGCACGCCGGCCCGGAGTGATAATGGTCCCGACCCCGGCCTGCGCCCAGGCGGCTTCGACCACGTCGTCCCAGACAAAGGTGGTGGCCACCGCCACCTGCGGTACGCCGCCGAAAACAGCCTGATACGCCGCCGCCTCGGCAGCGACGGCACGTCGGATAGACTCGGGCGCCTGCGCATGCGACGGCAAGCTGGATGCATCGACCCAGCGGCTTTGCAGATGCGAGGGCAGGTCCTCGGTCGCGGCGGGCTCGGGCGCGGTGAGCCAGTCGCGCACGCTGATATCGGCCTGCGCGGCCGCCAGCACCGCAGGCGGCCAGTAGTGGCACAGGCCATGCAGCTGCGGCGCGAACACGTTTGCCGCGATGCCGTCCTGCATGGCCGCACGCACGGAATCGAAACGGGGATCCGTCAGCGGCAGCGCATGGTATTCGGTGCAGTCGGACGCGGCAATGCGCGCACCGTCAGGCACTTCCAGCACCGCGCCCAGCGTCATCACCGCCGCCCGGCCGCTGCGATCGCGGACGCGCTGCAGCAGCGCCGACAGGCGGGCCAGCGCGGTGGCCTGCGCCAGCGGGCCGGCGCCCCAGTCGTCGCTCTCGATGATGAGCACCGGACTTTTCAGTACCGGCTCGCGCCAGCGCGCAGCCAACGGGCCGGCAAACGCGAGCAGCACGCCTGCCCACACCAGCAGCACCATCGCGAGGGCGAGCGCCAGCACCGTCATCAATACCCCATCTGCCTGGCCACATCCGCCACCTGCGGCAGCACCCGCTCGATCTTGTCGCGGTTGCGGCCATCCTTCCACTTGTCCAGGCGGATTTCGGAAAAGGCGTTGTAGGGGATGTCGAGCACGTCGGCGCAGTGTGCCTGCAGGCGGGCGTTGAATGCGAGGCCACAGCCTTCGAACACTTGGCGGAAAGTGGCGACCGGGTCGCGCAGGAAATCTTCGTAGAACACATCGACCCATTGCCCGGCGGGCACGCTGGCCTTGGCATCCAGGATGGCCTGGTTGATGGCGGTGTACTGAAACGCGGCGACGTCCTCGACCGGCGCATTCACATACTCGCGCCAGCCGTCGGCCAGGAAAAAACACCACTGGGTCAGCGTGCCGTTTTCCACGGCCACCTTGGCCGGCAGGTCGTTCGACCAGGTGGCGAATTCGTCCGGCTTCTTCCAGCCCTCGATCAGCGAATTGAGGTTGTCGCCCGGGCTGCGCTTGACGAAAACGAACACGGCGTCGGGAAACAGCGCCTGCAGATAGGGCACGCACAGGCCGTTCTGGTTGTTCTTGTCGACCCAGCGACGGCGGCCGGTCCAGCTGAAAAAATAGCGGCTGACGGTGTCGCGGTCGCGATCGCTGGCATCCGTCGCATCGAGTGCGTGGGTGTCCCAGCTCTTGTCGGCCGGCGGATGCAGGTCGGTCCAGTAATCGTGGGTTTCACGCTGCAGGCTGCCGATTTCGCGCGACTCGGACAGGGTCTTGTAGACCAGGGTGGTGCCGGCGCGCGAGCACCCGACCACGATGATCGGTCGCTGCGCCGCTGGGCGCGTGAGCGCCCAGCGCGCTCTGCGCACGCCACGCTGAACGCGCCGCGCGTGGTAGGCAAGTGTTTTGCTTACTTTCTCGAGGAATTCACTCAAAGACTAGGCTTTCCTACAATATGGCGAACATTCGCGGTCTCAATAAACAGGATTCGTGCCAAACCTGCAAGCCCGTTAATATCGAGTCTTGATTATCCCGTATCACACTGACACACGACACCATGGATGGCATTTTTGGCTGGCTAGGCGAGCACGGCGCCCATCAGGATTTGATCAGGCACATGGGGGGCGCCGCCTGCCTGTCTCCGGAAGGCGTGCTGCACGAACACAGCAGCCAGATGCTTGGGGTGGCGGGATGCTCGCGCTTCGGCAAGGCCGATATTCACGTTGAAAGCGGGCTTGCGGCCGCGCTGTACGGGCGTCCGCGCTTTCTCGACGACGAGTTGGCCTTCATCGCCCGCGACCGCAATCCCGCCGTGGCGGTGGCGCATGGCTGGCTGCGTTTCGGCGAAAAGCTGCCGACCCTGATGCACGGCAATTTCGCCTTCGCCGTGCTGGAACCGATCAAGAAAAAAGCCTTCCTGACGCTCGACCGCGTCGGCGCCGAGCGCCTGTGCTACGCCCATCGCGGCGGCCAACTGGTATTCGGAAGCAGTGCGCAAAGCGTGGCCGCCCACCCCGCCATCGGCCGTACCATCGCCCCGCAGTCGATTTACGACTACTTGTACTTCCACACCATTCCCGCACCGCGCAGTCTGTACCAGGGCGTGCACAAGCTGCTGCCCGGACAATACCTCACCCTGAAAAACGGCCAGGCCAGCACCGGATTTTACTGGCAGGCCGACTACACCCCGGTCGATGCCGGTTTCGATAGCCACCGCCACGATTTTCGCGCCGTACTGGATCAGGCGGTACGCGATGCCGATGCGCCCGCCACCGCCGCGTTTCTCTCCGGCGGCACCGACAGCTCCACCGTCGTCGGCGCGCTCACCGCCGCACGCGGCGCGCCGGTCGATACCTTTTCCATCGGTTTCGATGCCGACGGCTTCGACGAAATGGAATATGCACGCTGCGCCGCCGAGCGCTTCAAGTGCCGCAGCCACGAGTATTACCTGAAGCCGGCCGACATCGTGAGCGCGATTCCCCTCATCGCGCGCGAATACGACGAGCCCTTCGGCAACAACTCGGCGGTGCCGACCTATTTCTGCGCCAAGGCCGCGCGCGAGGCGGGATTCGAAAACATGTTCGCCGGCGACGGCGGCGATGAAATCTTCGGCGGCAACGTACGCTACGCCAAGCAGGGACTGTTCGAAACGTATGCACGCCTGCCCGCCGCGCTGCGACGGGGCCTGATCGAGCCGGTCACCCGGTTGCCGGGGCTGTCGGACCGGTTTCCGCTCTCCAAGCTGAAAAGCTACGTCGCCCAGGCCAAGGTCGGCCTGCCGCTGCGACTGGAAAGCTACAACTTCCTGCACCGCACCCCGCTCGACCAGATTTTTGCTGCTGGTTTCATCCAGGCCGTTGATCCCTCGGCGACGGATGCCGCGCTTACCGAGGTCTACGAACGCACCGCGTCGGACCACTACATCAACCGCATGATGCATCTGGACCTGAAGTTCACCCTGGCCGACAACGACCTGCGCAAGGTGGGCACCATGACCGAGGCCGTGGGGATCGAAGTGCGCTATCCCCTGCTCGATGACCGCATGGTGGCGTTTGCCAATCATCTGCCGGTGAATTACAAGGTGCGCGGGCAAAAGCTGCGCTGGTTCTTCAAGGAAGCGCTGACCGACCTGCTGCCGGAAAAGATCATCAACAAGACCAAGCACGGCTTCGGCCTGCCGTTCGGCGTGTGGAGCACGCAATACGCGCCGCTCGGCGACATCGTCGGCGACAGCCTGTCGGACTTCAAGCAGCGCGGCTGGATCCAGCCCGCGTATCTCGACCACATGCTCGCCATGCAGCGCGGCCCGCACGCCAGTTACTACGGCGTGATGATCTGGGTGACGATGATGCTGGAGCAGTGGCTGCAGGCCAACGAGCACTAGAATCTCTAACCCGATTTGCCCAGCTGCACCTTGACCACGTTCGACAGGCGGCTCAGGTTGCGGTCATCGTCCCAGGAACAGATGGCCGCGTAGTAGGTCCCGGCAGGCAGGCTCTCCAGCCCGGGTTGCGTAGGCGCGCCGAAGCTGTTATGCGGGCGCAGTTCACGGATCGTGAAGGTTTCGGACTTGCCGGCCGGCGCCGGCGCCGGCTCGCCCGCCACGTGCTCGGCCATCCAGAATGCGTTGACCCGGTTCCAGTCCGGATGGGCACGCTGCACATTACTCGGCTCGGTGCCGGCCTCGCCGGGACCGATACTGGTTTTCAATTGTTTGCCTTTGGAACGGGACAGAACCCGTTCCTCGACCTTCTGCACAATGCTTGCCTTGTCCCCGTCCCGGGCTGGATTGTCGGTGGGGGCAAATTCGACGATGGGCTTGTTGCTGTACTTCACGAAATAGCGCTCGGCCCGGCCCGCGGGCCCGTCATCGCGCGGGCTGGTCCAGGTCAGGGCGATGCCGGAACGGTCGGCGCGGAGGACGCGCAGATCGGTGATGGGGTCCGGCGGCCGGGACGAACGCTTGGCGACGTTCTGCTGTTCCCAATGGACCGTTTGCAGGAACACGTCCTGGGTCCAGGCGTCCTTGCGCGCATGCTCGAAATTCCGGTAGCGCTCGGCCACGTCCGGCCAGCCGGTGTAATGGTAGAGAACGGGCCACGCCTGGACCACCCAGTCGTGGCGCTGCGGGGTCAGCGTGGCGCCACGATCCTTGCCGTGGCCCAGCGGTCTGCTGGGCATCCCCGTGCGGTTGTTGATCATGCCCAACTGCGGGTAGTACAGCACGTGGTGGCTGAAATAGTCGGCCTGCCCCCACAGCCCGTCGAGGATGCGTTCGTCGTCATAGGTCTTGTACGCCTCGTGCAGCACGATGGTGCCCATCGCTTCCATCCAGCTCTGCGCCCAGGATTGCGGCACCGTGGCCGCCGCTCGCCCGAAGAGGGGGGCAAGCATGCCGGAAACCGAATCGTCCCAGCTGGTCAGCTGGCCATGACGGTGGCGCAGCAGGGCGAGCGCCCGGCGGATCTGCCAGCGGGAAAATTCGTCGTACACCGGGCTGCCGGTGGCATGGTAGCCGGCGAGGTTGGTGAACAGCATCCAGGCATAGACGCGGCTGTAGTGGCCGCGTCGCAGCGCGTCGGGGTCGCGCGCGAACAGGTCTGTGACGGCAAGCGGTTGCATCTTGCCCTGGAACAGGTGACGGTGTTGGAAGTTGATGTCCCAGTTGACGAAGCCGTGGATGGCGTCCAGGGCGCGCACGTCGCCGGTCAGGTAGTAGTACTCGAACAGACGGAACAGCGCATAGTGCTCCATGTCCGGCAGCACCTTGTAGCCGTTCAGGTAGCTGCGGCCGCCCTTGTGCCTGAGCACCTCGCCAGCCGGGGTCTGATCAGTGTAGGTCTGGTCGCTGCGCCACAGATAGAAGTCCTTGGGACCGAAAGCGGTCAGCCGATTCCAGTCATCCAGAGCGCGGTCGACGGCACGGTAGCGGTCCGCCCCGCTGCCGAAACCGATGACGTTGTCGCGGTATGCCCAGCCGGGATTGTGGGCGATGTTCCAGCGGCTGATCGCGAGATTGCGCTCCAGATCCGCGAGCATGCCGGTCCGCAGAAAGCTCAGCCACCCGGAGCTCTGGCTGTCGTGGTGGCCGCCGGAATTGTAGCTGCGGCTTTCCCCATGCCGGCCGACGCCGATGCTGGTCGGCATCCAGTGCTGGTCCGAATCGGCGCCTCGCGCGGGTTTGCCCGGTGCCCGGGCGATCTCGAAATACCAGTTGCCGACGTCGGAATACCAGGCAGGCGGGGCGCGGGCGAACAGCGGGTATTCGAAGGCCTCGGCCACATCCTGAACCCGTGCTTGTCGCGCATCGCCCAGGTGGAAGTAATACAGGACGTCGTGAAGACTGCGCTCGCCCAGATCCAGATCGTAGGCGGGACGATCCGCATCGGCGCGATGGCCGGGACTGTCGGCCTGCACCACGACCCTGAGCTGCTTCGGCGACAGGCCGATGGCGCGCGGCGCCTGCTCCCATAGATAGCGCATCGCGATCCCCACCCCCTTTTCGCCGTCGGAGACGTCGAGAAAACGCCCCCGTTCCCCCGCTGCCACGGGGCCGGCAAGCGCGCCTTCCATCCCCGGCCCGATCTGGTAGCCGCCCTCGTGGATCACCTGGCGGCCATATTTTTTCTCGCTGCGGCCGGCGCCCTGGACTAGCCAGCCTTCCTGCCGCGCCGTCACCGGAAACGACGCCATGGCCGATTCGCCCTGCTGCGCCGTCAGCCCGCCACCGCTGACGACAGCCCCTGGACCCAGCGTCAGGGTGTGGTTCAGGCTGGCCTCGCGAAATAGGTGGCTCGACTGCGGCTGGGCGCGGTCGGCGTTTTCCACCGCGTACTCGACCTTGACGTAGCTCTGGCCGCGATAGAAATGCAGACGCACCGCATAGTCATACAGCCCCGACTTGAGCATGCCGGCGCCGCGTTCGGTCGGCAGGTGGCGTCCGCGGATCACCACCACGCTGCGCAGCGGCCCCGCCCTCTCCACGTTCACTTCGCGCGGCGCGCCGCCGCGATAGATGGATTCGGCAATGTGGATGTTTTCCAGACTGCGTGACTTCTCCCAGCCGTGGGTGTTCCAGGCCGGGCCGCGGAAGCGCTCCATCTTCCGCACTTCACCGGAACGCAAAGCCGGCCCGTCGCCGCCGCCGGCTTTCAATACCTGCTTGCCGCCAACGCTGACCGATTGCAGCAGGCTGCCATCGCGCCGGGAAACCGTGGCGACCACTCCGCCGGTGTCCACCGTGATGGACTCGCCGGTTTCGGTGATGCGGATCGGCGCAGACACCGCCTGGGCGGGGCGGTCGTTGCGCAACTGCAGCGTCACCTCGCCATTGGCCGGCACGTCCACCTGGAAATCCAGCAGCACCCAGCGCAGCGAGTTGTCCCGCGCGCCGTAGCGGCTGAGGACGGTGAACTGGGCCGGGATCTCGCGCCCCGCAGCATCCATCAGTCGCAATTGCCCGATCTCCTTTACCACCCCGAGGGGCAGCGGCACGCCCGTGGTGACGGGCCAGTCGCGGCGTTCCACGCCTGAATTGTCGCGAACCTGCAGCGGCACGTTGAAGACGCCGTTGCGCCAGCCGTAGGCGCTGCTGCTGCCGTCCAGTGCGGCCGTGGCCGGGGCCGCGCAAAGCAGGGGCAGGATCAACAGCAGGGCGTGCGGAAACATCATTCGGCTTTCAGTGTTTTGGCCCAGATCTGGCGCCGGCCGGCCGCGTCTTCCTGCTCGAAAGCGAGCAGGAAATGCCGGTTTCCGCCCGCCAGGGCAGGGCTGGCGATGCGGTGCGGCGATTCGTGCAGTACCGGCCATGCGGACGCATTGTCGATGCGCACGCCAGCAGGCGTCAGGCGTGCGCCGAGCAGCCGGTTGCGGTCGGTTGGCTTGCCGGAATAGGCCTCACGCGCCGCGACCAGGTACATGCCCTGACCGAAGACGGCTGCGACCGGGCCGTCCACCGGAACGTTGAGGTTGAAAAGGGTCATCATGCGCTCCGTATTCCAGCCGGAAGCCCGTTTGTCCTGTTCCGGATTGGGATTCCTGATCGGAGACGCATCGGAATCGAACAGCACCGCAGTGGCGGCCCTGTTGCCGCGCCCAACGATGGCCCAGCCGGCGTAGAGTGCGGATGGCCCGCCATCGCTGGCGAACCGTCCGCCGCTGCGTCCGACGTGGATGGTGGACGCGCGCTGCACGTCCAGCACCGCCGTCTTGCCATTGCGGATGGCCAGCTTGGCAAAATGCCGGGTGATCATGGTGGTGGCCCCGCTGGTCAGCGACCAAGCCTTTTCATCGTTCCACGACAGCAGCCAGCCGCTGCCGACCCGGGCCAGCGCAAGCTCGCCGCCCCACAGGGGCTCGCCGCGAAATTGCAGCGGCTGGGCCGGTGCGGCCGGACCCGCTACCGGGATCAGGGATGCCCGCAGCTGGTAGTGCCGGTCATAGTGCTGCCATACCACCAGGAAGCCGTCGTCTGCCGGTGCCATGGCCGGGCTTGCCTGGTTCCCTGCTCCCCCTGCAACGAGAAAACCGTTGGGCGCCAGCACCTTGCCGTCAGCGTTCACCCGAGCGGCGTAGACGTCCCAGTCGCGGCCGTTCCTGAGGTCGTGCCAGACCACCAGAAACGTCCCTGCGGAAAAGGCCACCTGAGGCTGTTCCTGGCTGGCTTCGATGTTGCAGACGACGATGGGCTGGCGGTCCAGCACACGCCCGCTGGCATCGATGCGGGCGGCGAGAATGTCCGCGCTCTGGCTTTGATGATAGAACCGGCCCTGCTGCCACACCACCAGATAGGTGCCCTTGCCGTCGTGGGCGACTGCGGGGTTCAGCTGGAACCGCGCGTCGCCCGGCATGGACATGACGACAACCGCTTCGCCCGCGACAAGCGCCGGCGCAGCCATGGCGGCCCCGGGCAGAAGGATAAGACATGCCGCCAGCAGCGCGTGGGCGATCACGGGTTGCCCCCCGGCGTGCTGCGCTGCAGTCGGAATGCGCGGGTGCCCAGCAGACCCTCCTCCTCGACATACTGGGTCATCCCGGACCAGGTGTTGAGCGAACCGTAGAGATTGCCTTGTGCGTCGCGCCCCAGCAGGTGACTCACCATGAGAATGGTGAGATCACCATCCGGCTTGAGTTTCCCTTTTGCGCCCGGCTTCACCACGGCGGGTCCGCGGCTCTTGTTGGGATGCACCGACGCTTGGTACCACTGCCCGTTCTGCATCAGCGTCGCAGTGGTGCCGGTCCCGTCGGCGGGGATGCGCCGGATGTCGTATTCGTCGCCGCCGCACACGTAAACGGCGGAACCGTCCGGTTGCGCGGCGATACTCGTCGGGGTGTTGAAAAACGCCTCCAGCGGCGGGCCATCCCCGGCGAGTTGATGCGCCTTGTCCCGGGTCACCCGCCCCGCGACATGCTGCACCTGCCCCGCCGGCGTGATGCGGATGACAGCATGGGGGGTGCGCGAAACGAAATACACGTTGCCCGCACGGTCGGCATCTCCCATCATCACGTTGAGGTTGCCGGGCCGGGCATTGCTGTAGAAGGCGGATGCCGGCCACCTTGCCAGGTAGCGGATCTCGCGACCGTCTGCCGTCATGCGGTAGGCACCGAAATTGTCGGCGATGGTGACTTCGCCTTGCGGTGTCACCGCGACGGCGAGGGTGCCGCTGAAGACGACCGCATTCGGCGGCGCCGATTCTCCCGGACCGAGCCGCCGGCTGCCGCCGCCCGCCCAGCTGTCGACCTGCCACTGCCCCTGCGCCCGGTGGATGCGCCGGATGCGGCGATTGCCCCCGTCCGTGACGTACACCGAGCCGTCGGGGCCGCAGGCCAGATTGTGGGCACCATAGTACGAATTCAGGCCCAGGCGGAATTCCGCCTGGTGGGCGGCACCGTCGCGAAAGCCGTATTCGCCGCTGCCGGCGAGATGGCTGCGCATGCCGTCCGGGGTGACGACGTCGATGAACTGGCCTTGGGCGAGAAACAGGTTGCCGCCCGCGTCGCCGCACAGCGCGTAGGGAATGCCGCCGGCCTGCGCCACCGGCCCGCCGTCAGGGCCGCCGCCGAGGGCGCCGGTGAAATCGGTCACGCGCCAGCGCTCCGCCTGCCGGTCACCGGCAAACGCGGCGGCCGACGCTGCAATCAGGGCCAGAGCCAGGCGGATCGGCAATGGACAAGTCAGGCGGGCTGACGGGAAAACGGGCAAAGGGTAACGGCGAGACATGCTGGCAGCATAGGCCAAACGCGCCGCGCCCGGGCTACAGCGGCCAGTCCAGCCTGAGCGCCCATACGGCAGCCGGCTTGGCATGATTCCCCGTGACCAGCAGAAAGACCCGGTGGAAACGGTCGTAGACCATCATGTAGTTCATCCCCAGCGGCGGCAGATCGGCATCGGGCAGGCGGACGCAGCGGTTGCTGCCGAGGTCGTATACGAAGCTGCTGCTCGACCGGGCGCGTCCCGTCCGCTTGCGGCGCCCCTTCCCGTCCTCGACGAAACGGACATTGTCAGCCACCAGCAGGAAGACACCCTGCGTGGTGTCGTAGGCAGCGGGGAAATGCTGGCCGGGCGGGCAGGATGCGCCTTCCTGAGGCGGAATCTTTTCCCACGTCCCCGGGTCGCCGGCGCGCGCACCCGGCGTATAGGTCCATACCGCATCGCTGTCGTGATAGTCGCCGAAGACCACGAATTTCTTGTGCCGGGCGTCGTAATCCATGGTGTAGTGAATTTCGTGATGGCCTTCCCGGCTGGCCCTTTTCCACTCGTCGCGCTCGGGACCGATCTCCCACATGCCCCACTTGTAGGCGGCGATGACGTCGCGGTCGGGATCGTAGGCGGACGCGGCGGCGAAAAACTTCGGATAGGGCTTGCCCTTGTTTTCGAAGATGCGCCACCGGCGGGTTTTCAGGTCGTAGATCCAGGTGGGGTGGATCGTCGCTGCGGGCAGGCTTTTTCGGATCGGATTGTGCTCCGGCAGCGCGCTGACGATGATGGCATCGAGCTTGGGATCGTAGACGATGTTGTCGTAGGTGTGCATGGCCCAAGGCAACAGGCGATCGGTGCCGGCGATGGCACGGCCGCCCGCATCGGCCCGGTAGCTTGCCTTCGGTGCGCGTGGGTAGTGGGCCGTCCAGCGCCCGGTCCCAGGGTCGAATTCGTGGATTGAGTTGTCCCAGTCGAGGCCGTGGGTGTTGGAGCCGAATATCAGGAGGGTGCCGCGCTTCGAATCGTAGGCGATCCCGGCGTGGGTCTGGCGACGCCAGTTGGCCTGGTCAGGCTGGGCAAGCCAACTCCAGGTGTTGGGTTTGAGCGCGAGCAGGCGCGAATTCAGCACGCGACCCGCGGACGCCCCCGCTTCGGCCTCGGCAGCGCCACGCTGCGAAAATAGCAGACCGGCGGCAAGCCCCAGCAGGGAAACCACGAGAAAAGCGCTGCGCCGAACCCGATGCATAGTTGGATTCCGGATCGGTGACCATGATCGCAACGCAAGCAATATTCATCCCCCGAAAGCTGGAGCTGACGGATTCGGTGCATATACGTGCCGCCAGCGACCGATGAAGGCTTATTGATCCCAGCGCGCGGAAGGATGCGGCAGAGCCTTGCCTGGTACGTGCACCGTAGCTTGCAGCGGCTTTTTGTCCAGCACACCGGAAACTTTGGCAGCCAGCACCAGGACAATCATCAAGTGGTAGGTCAGGTCGAAATACGCCAGTCCGAGAAACGCGCCGCCCGCCCCATAGCCCACCAGGCTGACCTGGATCATCGCAGCAAGATCCGCTGCCCATTTACGGTCAGGGTCTTTTTTGCACACACGTATGATTTGATTCGCACGCATCCAGGTGAACAACGCAAGCAGTACGAAAATCACGAAACCGATAAAGCCGTGTTCGCCCATCACCTCAAAGTAGATGCTGTGCACATCATGCACCCGGAAAGGATCGGGGGCGTACTGGCGGAATGTGGGTGGCCTGAACATATCGAATCCGCCTCCGGTCACCCTGTCCTTCGCAACATTGAATGCGGTGTGCCAGGCGTTGATGCGTCCTAATGCAGAGTCATCTTCCTGGTAGGTCTTGATGGTGCTCATTCGGTCATACCATTCTTGCGGCATGACCGCAGCCATGATCGTGACCGCAATCACCATGTAGATGCCGGTAACGAACTTATGGCGGCTTTTAAACCACAGAAACAACCCCATCGCAGCCATAGCCAACATCCCCCCTCGTGACTGGCTGCCGATGGCGGCGACCCCGGATAAAATCATGGCTGAAGCCAGTCCAATACGAACCCATTGCTGAGTGGCTTGCAAATGCAGATACCGGATAAGGGGGATGAGCATCGCCAACACCAGCGCCATTTCATTATTTCCGCCAAAAAAAGTTCCGGCAGGACCTTGAACGCGATACGTACCTCCGTGGACGATAGTGAATATTCCCCCCTTTACCCCGTAATAGCCCAGAGACAACGCAATGATCCAAATCATCCAGTGCAGATGCTGGCGCTCCTTGATGATCATGGCCGTGAGAAAAACCATAAGCTGGACTTTCCAGACCTTGTCCCACTGGATCCAGGCCAGATCGGGGTAGAAGGCAAAGAATGTTGTTGTGAGCATCCAGCCGATGAATATCAGCAGTAATACGGTCTCGCGCGTCCACACCATTTCCTTTTTCTCGCGTGAGAACACAAAGGCCACGATAGTGACGATGGCAGTAATAAAGGCGAACGGGAAATCGTAGGCGAACCCCCAAGTCTGTCGATGCGGGTTCATGTAGCCCAGCCAGCACCACAGCATGATGCCGATCCACGGCCGCTTGAAAATAAAAGGCAGCGCACCGAAAACAATGGCGGTGACCAGCAGGTCTCTCATGGGTTCTTCTCCTGCGCTTCAGGCGGAATGGCAATGCCCACCATATCCATCATCAGGACATCTGCAAAATATTTGGCGGCCAGGGTCTCCAGGTTGAACGCGGCATGACCTGCCCAGATCGGCACGGCGCCGGGCAAGGCGTCGCGCAGCGCGAGGTCGTCCCCAGCCGTGCGCTGGTTGCGCTTGATCCAGGTCAGCGCGCGCCATGCCACATCGCGCCAGCCAGCTTCCTGCGTCAACTGCGCGAGACGCAGCCAGCACGCCGCCAGTTGCGTCAGCCCGGCAACGCCGACATAAGTCGCAGCAGGCATCCAGCCATCGTCGAACGCCCCCGCCAACCTGCCGTCTTCGCGCAGCTGGCCGCGCAATCCATGCCCCGCCTTCAAGGCCGCCTGCCAGGCGCGCGGGTCGTCGAGCAGCCGGGCCGTTTCGATCAGGCTGCGGAAAATGCCTGCCAGTGCCGCACTCGACGCCGGCCCGGCCGAATCGGGAAACCAGCCGCATGGCGTTTGCTGCGCGAGCACTGTTTCCAGATGACGGCGCGCCGCATCGAGCAAATCCGATTCCCCTGCAAGGACGCCAACCGACGCCAGCGCATGGGCGGCCTGCGCGTGCCGGACTGCGGTGGCCATGGATACCTCGGCAAGCGCGTGGCCGCTGCGCACTGCACGCGCCAGGCTCTCGGCATGGCCAAGCTGCACATGGCCGGCAATCAGGCCATGAATGCGCCCCGCGCTGCCTGCATCGGCTTGCGCCAGCAGGGCGTCGAGCATGGCATGGGCACGATCCGCCAGCACTGGCCATGCCAGGTATTCGGCAGCGGGCAACAGGGTCTCGATCAGCCGGCCGGTGGTGTCGGCGCTCGCGGGCAGCCAGCCCGACCCGAAGCTGAAGCCGGCGGCCACGCAGCCGCTGTCGGCCGAACTACGGTACGCATCCTGGGCACGGCACACCCACTCCATGGTGGCGCGCAAATGGGTGCGGTGATCCTGTTCGGGCTGACGTGCCATGCCGACCATATCCTGCATCACCCAATGCAGATGGCGCGGGCGCCAGGGTATGTGGCGGGTCGTCATATCAAACAAAGCGGGGGGTTTCATGGTGAGGGTATTCATAGGACAGCCTGTCCCAGCCCAGCCTGCAGGGGAACATGGCTGACGACGTAACGATGCTTGCCCGAGGCTTCGGGGGTAATGGCGTCCTGCAGTTTCAGGTCGATGTTCAGCGTGGGGCCCAGGCGCGCGCGCAGCCCCTTGATGACCGCCTCGCGAGCCCCATCGTTCCAGCGCGCGTCCGGCACCACCTGCACTTCCATCCGGTCGAACGTGTGCTGGATCAGCTTGAATTGCCCCACGCCAGGAATCGCGCGCAGGACATAAATCACCGCCAGCGCATGCATGATGCGGCCGTCGGCGGCGACGATGAAATCGGTCTGCCGGCCCACCACGGCGTCCAGCACATCGAGGCCGCGCCCGCCGGGATCGGTTTTCCCTGAACGCCGGACCACGTCGCCGGTTCGATAGCGGATGAAGGGCTGCGCTTCGGATACCAGGCTGGTGATCACCGCTTCGCCTTCTTCCACCGGGTTGCCGGCATCGTCGAGCACTTCGATGAGATGCGTTTCGCTCATTTGCAGCAGGCTGCCATCCGGCGATTGCAGTGCCATCAGGCCGGCATCACGGGCGCCGTATTCGACCGAGACCGGCACGCCGAACATCCGCTCGAGAAGGTCGCGCTGGTGCGGAAACAGCGGCTCGCCGGTGGTGCTCACCACACGCAATGCGGGCAGCCTGGGCCGGATGCCGCGCGATTCGGCGTGCGCCGCCAGCAGCGCCAGGCTGCTGGCATAACCGTAGACCGCCTTCGGGTTCCAGGCCTGGATTGCCGCCAGGTAATCGTCCATACGTGCGGGCGACATCTCGAAGGCATTCAACAGCAACTGGTTCACCAGCCGGTCACGCAAGGTCTTGATGCGGTCGGTCTTGTTAAGTTCCAGCGGCGCTCCCCATAGATACACCTCGCGTTCGCCCGGATGCACTCCCCACCAGCGGCGCGCGCGCAGGCGCCCGGCGGCGTCGGCTGCCTGACGCGCACGGCCGAAATAGAAGATCAGCGGCTCGCCGCTGGAGCCGCCGGTGGTGTATTTGAACACCCCGCCCGGCGCGCCGCGCCAGACCAGCTGCTCGACGTTGTCGCGGGCATCGCGCTTGTTCATGGTCGGCAGGCGCGGCAGATCGGCCAGCGTCACCGCTCCATCCCTGACCGTTTCCGCCAGTCCGGCCACGCGCAGTCGGTCGGCGTGCCAGGGGCTGTGGGCGAGCGCCGTTCGCAGCAGCGCGTTGAGGCGTCGGGTCTGGTATTCCGCCATCTTTTCGCTCGACAGCCATTGCGTGCGCTCGAGTTCGTCCAGCATCGCGAAGGTGGGGCGACGCATCGTGGCTTCCTGCGCGCGAAAAATGCTGCGGGCGAGCCAGGCCTGAACGCTCATGCTCGCCCCTGGCGGAACTGCGCCCGAAAACGGGCCAGCAGTTCGTCGCATAAAGCCGCCACGGCAGGCGCGATGTCCGGCGGGCTGCGATGCTTGACCGAGCGCGCATGAATGCGCCCGGCAACCCGCTGATTGAAACCCTGCAACCCAAGGAAGTCGTATACCGCCACCACTTCACGCCGCGGGTGCTGCACCAGGTCCTCGTAAAACACCATGCGCACACGTGGATCGACAGCCAGCTGCTGCTCGAAAAACAGTACGTTGCGATAAAACCACATAATGGCTGCGCCCTCAGCCTCGCTGGCGTCCGGGTGGTACAGGGCGGCCAGCAATTCGCGTGTGGCAGCCGACATCCCACGGCCGCGCCAGTCATTTGCATCACCATGCGCCAACCTGCTCCATTGCGGCACAAAATTGCCAAAAGACTTGATCGCCGAACTGACGCTGTCACGCCAATCGCGCACGACCCACACGGCTTTTGCAGGGGCGAACGTATCCATCAACAACTTGATGCGGTCGAGTTCGCACAGCGCCTTGATCACAAACACCGGTGCCGGGCATTGCTGCGCAAGCTGCTGAATTACGGCAATGTCACGCATTTCAAAACGCTCGAACGCGCGCGGGTCGGTTTCGTGGAACACCTGGGTCGCAGCACTGGCCTCCAGCACATCCATCAGGAGATTGGTGCCGGAGCGCTGCATGCCTGCAACGAACACATACTGGCTTACAGGGCGCGGCCGCAAGCGCTGACGTAAGGATTTTCCATGACGCCAAATGGCATGGCGAATGCGTGCCGGCAGACTGCGCGCATCGTGTCCGGTAGCAGGCTTCGCGTGGCTCATCGATCGGCTGCTGCCGGAGCAGACTGTTCCGGATTGCTGGAGTTAGCGAGCAAGGGGGCAAACGCCTGCAGCAACTGCGTCACGCGTTTTTCCCACTGGTTGGCCTGAGCGTATTCAAGAATCGCGGTGCGGTCCCATTCCTTGCCAAGCGCTTCGTCCAGCGCCTGCTGCAGGGCGGCGCCGTCGCCGAACGGCACGATGCTGCCGAGTTCGTCGCGGCAGACCACTTCGGCGTTGCCGCCGACATCGGTGGCAACGACCGGCAGGCCGCACGCCATGGCTTCGAGAAAGACATTGGCCCAGCCTTCGTTGCGGGTGGCGAGCACGAAGACATCGGATGCCGACAGCGGCCATTTGAGTTCGTCCGGTGGCAGCGCGCCGAGAAAATGCACGCGATCGGCCAGTCCCAGCCGCGCCACCTGCGCGGTGAGTTCGGCGCGATTGTCGCCCTCGGGACTGCCGCCGCCGACGATGAGGTAATGCAGATCGGGATGGTGCCCGATCAGCGCCGGCAGGCAATCGATGACGCGGTGCATGCCCTTGCGCACGACCAGCGCGCCCACCGAGACCAGCACCTTGGCATCCTGCGGCAGGCCGTATTGCTTGCGCGCGATGGCGCGGTCGACCGGGTGAAAACGGGCGATGTCGACCCCGTTGCCGACGACCTCGGTTTTCCCGGCGGCGGCGCCGAGTTCGAGCGCCAGCCGGCGCAGCGAATCTGACACAGTGAACACACGGGCAGCACTTTTCAGCGCGCTGCCAAGGCGCGGACGCAGCGCAGGGTTTTTGCTGTGCGGCACTTCGGTGCCGCGCAGGGTGATGGTCACGGGCAGGTCGAGCCAGCGGCCCAGCCGGGTGGCGGCGTCGCCGTCGGGATAGGCGAAATGGGCGTCGATCAGGCGCGTGCCCTCCCCCTTCAAGCGGCGCAGCAGAAAGAAGCTGGACAGCGCCATCGACCAGCCGTCGAAGCGGCGAAAAAGACCGGGCACAGCAAGGTAGCGCGGATGGTAGACGCGAATGCCGTGCTGGATTTCCAGCGACGGCGCCTGCGGACGGTAACCGGGGCGCAGGCGGCGGATCAGGGACTGTCCGGGAAACCAGGGCTGCGGCGAGACGACCGCAAGCGGCCGATGGCGGGCGACGCGGAACATGCGCTCGCGGATGAAGAGGCCCGCGCCGGGGCGTGCCGCACTGGGAAACAGCGCGCTGAACACGACCAGGTCGATGCGCTCAGCCAAGCGTGGCCTCCATCCCGGGTTTGACCAGGCTGCCGTAGACGCCGCGGTAACGCGCCACGCTGGCGGCCCAGTCGCGTTCGGCTTCGACGAACTGGCGGCCGTTTTTCTTCATGCTGTCCCAGCCCTGCTCGTATTTCAGCAGCGCCACCACCTTGCTGGCGAGATCGCCCACTTCCCCGGCGCGGAACAGCACGCCGGTCTTGCCATCGTGGATCAGTTCCTTGTGGCCGCCGACGTCGGACGCGACCATCAGCCGCCCCTGCGCCATCGCCTCCAGCGGTTTCAGCGGGGTGACCAGTTCGGTCAGCCGCATCGGGTGGCGCGGATACACCAGCACGTCGACCAGGTCGTAATAGCGGTTGACATCGGCATGCGGCACGCGCCCGGTGAACACCACGCGGTCCTTCAGGTCGAGCGTCATCACCTGCTGTTTCAGGGCCGTGTCCTGTGGCCCGCCGCCGACCAGCAGCAGCTTGACGTCGGGCATCTGCCTGAGGATCGCCGGCAGCGCGGCGATCAGCAGATCGAGCCCTTCGTAGGCGTAGAACGAGCCGATGAAGCCGAGCACGCGGCTGTTGCCAAGACCGAGTTTCAGCTTCAGTTCGGCATCGGGCTTGCCGCCCATTTCAAATTTGTCGATGTCGACGGCATTGGAAATGACGGTGATCTTGTTCGGCGCTATGCCGCGCGCGACGAGATCGTTGCGCAGGCCTTCGCAAATGACGGTGACGGCATCGGCGTTTTTCACCGCCCAGGTTTCCAGCGCGCGGGTGAGCTGGTAGCGCAGGCTGCCTTCCCTGGTGCTGCCGTGGTCGACCGCAGCGTCCTCCCAGAAGGCGCGGATTTCATAGACGACCGGAATGCCGAGTTTGCGGCCGACGTGGATCGCCGGCACCGCATCGAGCACGGGCGAATGGGCGTGAATGACGTCGGGCCGCAGTGTCTTTGCCAAAGCCAGCAGGCGCTTTTCGATTGCGCCCATCACCGCGAACGGCTCGCCGCCGGGCAGCTTCGCCAGCAGGCCGGTCGGCCTGGGGGTGCGGTAGAAGTGCAGGCCGTCGGCCTCCTCTTCCATCACGGTGCAATTCAATTGCTTTGGGCCAGACAGGTGATAGGTATCCCAGCCCATTTTCCGCTGGTTGCGCAGGATGGCGGCACTGCGGAAGGTATAGCCGGAGTGCAGCGGCAGGGTATGGTCGAAGACGTGGAGGATTTTCATGCCGCCTGCCTTTCCGTCTCGTCCATGCCCAGCACCTGGCCGAGGAAGGCATCGAACATCAGCACGGTCCACAGGATCACCGAATAATCGCGGCGGCCGGACTGGTGCGCTTCGGCCACGTCGCGCAGGAAATCCCGGTTGAACATGCCGGTGGACGCCAGCCGCTCGCCCAGCACGACGCTGCGGATGGTGGCGGCGAGCGGGCCGCGGAACCAGGCGGCGAGCGGGACGGAAAAGCCCATTTTCTTGCGGTACAGCACGTCGTTCGGCAGGTAGGGCTCCATCGCCTTTTTCAGCAGGTATTTGCCTTCGGTGCCGCGCAGCTTGAGATCGACCGGCAGGCCGGAGACCCAGCCCATCAGTTCGTGGTCGAGCAGCGGCTCGCGCACTTCCAGCGCATGCGCCATGCTGGCGCGGTCGACCTTGGTGAGGATGTCGCCGACCAGATAGGTTTTCATGTCGAGATACTGCACCAGCGACAGGGGGTCGTCGGTGGGCGCGACGGCGGCGTGGCGGCGCAGCACTTCCACCGCCTGGTAACCCTGCAGTTCGCGCTTGAAGGACGGCGAGAACAGCTGCATGCGCTGCGCGTCTGACAGCAGCGAGACGCCGTGGAAATAGCCTTCGACGGTGTCGCGCGCCAGCGCCTCGAAGGTGGTCTTGGCGCGGAACACTTTCGGCGCCCAGTCGGCCTTGGGATACAGGCGGCCGAGCACGCCGAACAGCGGACGGCGCAGACCAAGCGGAATGACCGAACGCATGCGTTCCTCGTAGCGGAACCAGCGGTAGCGCCGGTAGCCGGCAAAATGCTCATCGCCGCCGTCGCCGGACAGCGCGACCTTCACGTGCTTGCGCGCCAGTTCGCACACCCGGTAGGTCGGCAGCGCGGACGAGTCGGCATAGGGCTCGTCGTAGACCCCGGCAAGCTTGCCGACCAGGCTGAAATCGTCGGCGGCGACGGTCTCGACGTGATGCCGGGTGTGGTAGCGGTCGGCGACCTGCTGGGCGAATTCGATTTCGTTGAAGGCGGGGTCGTCGAAGCCGATCGAGCAGGTGTTCACCGGAGCCGCCGACTGCGTGGCCATCATCGCCACCACCGCGCTGGAGTCGACGCCGCCGGACAGGAAGGCACCCAGCGGCACGTCGGCAATCATGCGCAGGCGGATCGATTCCTGCAGGCGTGCGACCAGTTCGTCCATCGCGCTGGCCTCGTCCGTAACCTTTACCGGCGTGAACGGCATGTCCCAATACTGCTTCGGCAGCGCGCGCGCCTCGCCGCGCCTGAGTGTGAGGGTGAAGCCGGGCGGCAGCTTGCAGACGCGCCTGAAAATGGTGCGCGGCTCCGGCACATAGCCGTAGGCGAAATACTCCTCGACCGCGAGCGGGTCGATGTCGCGCGCCATGCCGGGATGCACCATCAGCGACTTCAGCTCGGAGCCGAAAATGAACTCGCCGCTGTCGAGAAAAGCGTAATACAGCGGCTTGACGCCGAAGCGGTCGCGCACCACGAACAGGGTTTCCTGCTTGCGGTCCCACAATGCGAAGGCGAACATGCCGCGGAAGCGCTCGACACAGGCTTCGCCCCAGGCTTCCCAGGCGTGGACGATGACTTCGGTGTCGGAGTGGGTGCGGAAGGTGTGGCCGAGTTCCATCAGGGATGGCACCAGTTCCTGGAAGTTGTAGATTTCGCCGTTGAAGACGACGACGACCGAGCCGTCCTCGTTGAACAGCGGCTGCTGGCCGGTGGACAGGTCGATGATGGACAGGCGCCGATGCCCCAGCCCCACGCCCGGCTCCAGATGCAGGCCGCCTTCGTCGGGGCCCCGGTGGAACTGGGTTTCGTTCATCCGGTGCAGCAGCTCGCGCGAAATATCGCTGCCTTCTCGGGTATCGAAAATGCCGGTGATGCCGCACATAGTGGTTATCTCGTTCCTGTTTTGTGTCGATTTCCCGCGCTGTCTGACGGCGCCTCGGCGCTTTCGTCCAGGGTCTCGTCATACACCGCAGCATAGGCCGCGGCCATGGCCGGAATGCTGAAGCGCTGCACCGCCTGCCGCCGTGCGGTTTCACCATGCTCGGCAATGCGCGCCGGCGTATCCAGATAGAAAAGCAAGGCCTGTACCATCTCGGCCACGTCGCCCGGCGTCACCAGCAGGCCGTTGATGCCATCCTCAACCAGCTCGAGGTTGCCGCCCACGGCGGTGGCGATCACCGGCAGCCCGCTCGCCAGGGCTTCCAGGATGGTGTTGGAAATGCCTTCGTTTTTGGAGGGCAAAACAAACACGTCGAGCATCTGCATGATGTCCGCAATGTCGTCGCGCGTGCCCGGCAGCCAGGCCAGATGGGCGAGGCCGGCACCCTGCAGCAGGTCCAGGCAGACCTGGCGCGCGGGCCCGTCGCCGACGATGGCGAGCCGCGCGCGCATGGCCCGCTCGGGTTGCTGGCGCATCAGCTGGATGAAGGCGCGCGTGAGCAGCGGGTAATCCTTGACCTCGGCCATGCGCCCGACCGAACCGAACACGATGCTCTCGGGATGGGCGTACTCCGGCCGCGCGCCTTCGCGCGGATGAAATTTCGTGCTGTCGACGCCGTTGTAGATCTGGTGCAGCTTGCGCGCCGGCACACCGATGACCTGGTACAGCCAGGATTCGAGATCCCGGCTGACGGCAATGTAGTTCGACACGAGGGGCCGCGCGGCACGGCGCAGCAGGTTGTATTTCCAGTTGCGGCCGTGGAGATCGAACACGTCGCGTCCATGCTCGCCGTGCACGGTTGCGCGAATGCCGGCAGCGGCGGCCACGAACTGCGCTTCCAGCGCAGCCAGGTTGCGGGTATGCACCAGGTCGGGCTTGAGGCTGCGCAGCAGTTTCCACAGCTGCACCGCCCAGCCGGGGCCATGCCCGGGTGCCCGGTGCAGCGCATGGAAATCGACCCGCTGCGCGGTGATCCGGTGGCGGAAACCGCTGTAGTCGGTGAGTGCCACCACGGTATGCCGATAACGCTCCGGCGGCAGGGTGTTGAACAGGTTGACCATGCCGTTTTCCATGCCGCCGGTGTCGAAGCGGTGGACGATATGCACGATGTGTGCGGTCACTGCCCGTCAACCTGGTCGAGCGTATGCCCGATCGCGGGCGCCATGTCGGCGGCGAAGCGCGCCAGGGTCGCGGCGGCGGCCTCGATCGCCGTTTCCTCGTAGGGGGTGGCGACCAGCACCGAGAGGCCGTCGTCGCGCTTCAGCCGCACGCGGTCGAGCGCGAGCACCAGCTTGGCCTTGTGATCGCTGACCACGGGCTGCTGGTTGATCAGGTTCCACTGCCACACCAGCAGGCGCTGACCATCGCTGCCGCGCAGCCTGGCCTGCCGCACCTGCCGCGACTGGCCGCCAATCTGGACGCTGACGATGTCTTCGCCGACGTTCGACCACAACGGATCCTTCTGCCGGATCATGAAATTCTGCGAGTTGATGAGTTCGGCGTCCTGGCGCTGGGTGATGTAGTAGTTCAGTTCCAGCATCACGTTGCGGCCGGCCTGCGCATAGGGCTGGCGCAACTGGCGATCGGCACCGATCCAGTGCGGCACCCAGGCGGTGAAGGGCTCGGCCGGCTGCCAGCCGCCCTGCGCCTCGACCTGCAGAACGGGCATGTCGGGCAGCGGGCGCGCCTTGAGCCAGCCGGCATAGGCCGGCCACAGGCCGGCGACCACCAGCGCGGCCACGGCCACCGGCAGGATCGGCCGCGCCCGGGCGCTGCCTGACGGCGCGGCAACGGGTTCAGGCTGGCTGGGAGCCGGCTGCTCGTCCTCGCGCCAGAAGCTGCCGATCCAGAACAGCAGCAGCATGACGATGCCGAAGAACACCCACCCGTAAATGTAATGGTCGACGCCGAGCGCCAGCTTCATGTCGGACAGGTGGGCGATCATCACGATCATGTAGGCGCGCCCGCTGTTGGCGAAGACCGGCACGACAATCGCGGCAATCGAAAACAGCAGGCGGCGCTTCCACGAGCGATAGGTGAGATAGGCATACAGCACGCCGAGCGTGACCGAGGCGATCAGGTAGCGCAGCCCGGAACAGCCCTCGACCACCGACCAGTCGCCACTGGGAATGCTGAAGAACATGCCTTCGCGGTATACCGGGATGCCGGTGGCCTGCAGCATCGCCACAGTGAAATCGGCGGTCACGCCCATCAGCGGCTGGATCAGGAATTCGCCCAGCGGTACCGCAAACAACAGGAACATCAGGGGGAAAAATGCCGCCCGCACGAAGTTCCAGCCAAGCAGCGTCCACACGGCCGCAATCAGCATGAAGATGAAGGCGTATTGCGCAACCACGTTGACGCTGCCGGCGTCGGCCAGCAGCCAGCCGGCGCCGGCACCGGCCAGCAGGATCAGCCCGCGCAGATCGGGGCGCGGCTGCACCTGCGCGAGTTCATGCCGATTGCGCCAGAGCAGCCAGGCGCTGATGGGGAAGATGAGGTAGCCGTGGGTGAAGGTTTCCGAGCGATCCCATATTTCGACCATCGAATGGAAGGTCGGCCAGAATACGCCGACCAGAATCAGCAGGACGCCAAGGGTCAGCGCGCCGGACTGCAGCCATGCGCTGCCCGGGGTGGCTGGGAGGGATTCGGGCAAAGCACTCATGCGGGGCAAGTCTCCACAACGGGTTGAGCGGCCGGCGCCGGCTCGAACAGGGGATCGATCATGCCCAGATTGCGGGCCCAGTCGTAATTCGCCAGGATACAGTCGCGCGCCAGCGCAACCGACGAAGCGGTCTGCAATTGGGTCGCCACGGCGCGGGCGAAATCGGCTTCGCCCTGCGCCAGGATGAAGTCGCGCCCGGCTTCGGCGCGGATGCCTTCGGCGGCCTGCGCGCTGGCGACGACGGGACGCGCCATCGCCATCGCTTCGAGCACCTTGTTCTGCACCCCGCGCGCGATGCGCAGGGGGGCCACGGCGCAGGCGGCGTGGGCAAGCCAGGGCCGCACGTCGGGCACGCCGCCGGTGACGACGACGCCGGGCCGGCGCGCCAGTGTGAGAACGGCATCCGTGGGCCGGCTGCCGACGATGGTGAACTGCGCGCCCGGCACCGCCTCGCGCACCGCCGGGAAGATGCGCTCGGCAAACCAGGTAACGGCGTCGATATTCGGCCAGTAGTCCATGGCGCCAGTGAACACCACGCCCTGGACATCGGACGGATAGGGATCCGCGTAGTCGCGCGCAGGTGAAAAATAGTCGGCGTCGACGCCGTTCTCGAACGCGCCGATCTTGTTTCTGGCCTGCGGCACGCGCTGCTGCAGCAACGCCGCTTCATCCTTCGACACCAGCAGGGTAGCGTCGAAATCCTGCGCCGCCTGCGCTTCCCATTCGGCCAGCTTGCGGCCTTCGCGCGCATACACCCACGACAGCGGCCAGCGTTGCGTCGGCGCGTATTGCGTCCATTTGTCGGAATCGACGTCGACCATGTCAATCACGCGGCGGCCAAGATCCGCCGGCATGAACTGCGCCATCGCCGAGGAGTACGCCAGGCCGCGCGTCACCGTGCCGGAAGCGGCCAGTTCCTTCGCCCAGCTGGCGAGTTCGCGGTTGCGGTAATACGGCAGCGTCAGCGCCTCGCCGGTCAGCAGGCCGGCGAGGCTCGCCAGTCTGGCACGGCGCGGCTTCAGCGGCAGCAGCCTGATCGACGCGCAATACGGCTTCAGGGCATCCTGATATTGCCAGTCGTCGGGATCGTCGACGAAGGCGCCAAGATGGATTTCATAGCGCGCGGCGAGATGCCGCAGCAGGTGATACGAGCGGATCTTGTCGCCCTTGTTGGGTGGGAACGGGATGCGGTGGGCAAGAAACAGCAGGCCTTCCATATTCGCGCCGGTTACCCCAGGTTCTTCACGATATGCGGCCCGATCGCATTGGCGAGCGCCAGCGGCATCTTTTTCCAGGCCTGGATGAAGATCCGGTATTTGGGATTGAGCGGATTGATGTCGGGAGCGTCCCTGTCCTTCACCAGAAAATACTCGTAGTACAGGGGTGTCGGCTCGAAGCCCCAGTTTTTCTTGAAGTCGAACGAACCGGTGCCGCGCTTGCTGCGGCCGAAGTCGAACACCTTGAGTCCGCGCTCGCAGGCGCGCCGCATCAGGTCCCAGTACATGAAGTCGTTGCCGGCCACCGCGCGCGCGGCGTCGACGCCGCCGCCGTAATACGGCAGCACTTCGTCACGGAAGTAGAACGACATCACGCTGGCGGTCACCTTGCCGTCCAGGGTGATGGTGAGCACTTCGCAGTCGTCGCCGAATTCGTCCTTCAGCAGGTGGAAGAACGTGCGCGAAAAAACCGGCGTGCCGAGCCGGTGCACGCTCGCCGAATAGGCCTCGAAGAAACGCGTGGTGTCGGCATCGACCTCGCCGGCGAGTCCCGCCTTGATGCCCTTCCTCACCATCGCACGCTGCTTGCGCGGGATGGCGTTCATGTTGGCCTCGATTTCGGGTTCGATGGCTTTCTTGAAGGTGACGTACAGGTCCTTGGTCGGCCAGCGGGCGTGCTGCGCGGCCTGGTTGCGGTATTCGAGCGCGCCGACCCGGAGCTTCTGGGCGAGCGCCTGCGCCGCCTCGTCGAGCGCGCGATACGCGGCGTCGTGGTCGGCGAGGATGCCGCCATAGGCGCAGAACGGCAGCGAGCCCAGGCTGTGGCCGAACAGCCGGCTTTTGATCTCGGCCAGCGGCAGCACGCCCACCACCTCGCCGCCGCGCTCGGCCAGCAGGAAATGCGTGCGATGGCCAAACGCGTCCTCGATCACCCGCTTCCAGCCGGCACGGTGGAAGAAGGTCGCGTCCGGATGCACGTTGACGTAGGCATCCCAGCGTGCGAGGTCGTTCGATTCCAGCGGTCGCACCGTGACGTCAGCGGTCATGGCATGGGGCATGGCGAGGGGTTCGGTTTGCATGTTCAATCCACATGCCCTGTTTGGATGCCCGCCAGATTGATCCGGCTCGAACAAAGCTGGAACGCCATCGCACCGGCGAAAGCCGGTGTCCAGTTCATAACACTGGATTCCGGCTTGCGCCCGCAAGGGGCAGGCCGTGGTTGTAAAGCCGCTGAAGCGGCAACAACCACGCTCCGCCGGAATGACGGATCGATATATTTCCGCGGCGGATCACTGGGGAAGCGCTGATGCATTCCGTCATCGCGAAGCCCGCAGGGCCGTGGCGATCCAGAGTTCGTTGGCACCGCGGGCGTTCTGGGTCGCCCTAAAGGACTCCGATCCACTAGGTGCTGAAGCACCTGTGGAATCGTATGCTTCGCGCTGCTCGCAATGACAAAGCTTGAATAATCCGGGTTCATTTTCCTGCGAGGAACACGTGATCCACGCGGTCCCATTCAAAATCGTTCAGCAATTTGCGCAGTCTGCCGGGCATGCGGTGCAGATTGACGTAATGGCGGAAGCGCGTCTTCGCGGGAATGCCACGCTGGCGCGGCTGATCGGCGTCGAGTTCCCAGGGGTGGAAATAGAACATGCATGATGCCTGGTCCTGCGCGTTGACGCGTCGCAGCATCCAGCGCGACATCTGGTACGGCAGCAGGCGGAACCAGCCGCCGCCTGCCGCGGGCAGGTTGCGCCCCAGCAGCGGAAACGTGGTCGGCGGCAGTTCGAGTATGCCGGCCGCGCCGTTGGGACGGTGCGGAAAGCGCGGCGCATCGGGTATGCCGTAATGGTCGTGTTTGACCGGGTAGATGCTGGAGCTGTACACATAACCGGCGTTTTCCAGTTCCTCGACCGCCCACCAGTTGTTCCGGTTGATGGAGAAGCTCGGTGCGCGGTAGCCACGCACGGCGACACCGCCGAGGTCTTCGAGGATGGCCTTGGCACGGGTGATGTCGTCGCGGAATTCGGCCGGGGTGAGGTCACTGGCGCGCTGGTGGCCGTAGCCGTGGCTGGCGAGTTCGTGGCCGTTGTCGACGATGCTTCGCACCACTTGCGGGTAGCGTTCGGCGATCCAGCCGAGGGTGAAGAAGGTGGCCCTGGAAGTGGCATCGTCAAGCAGGCCCAGAATCACGTCGACGTTGCGCTCGACCCGGCACGGCAGGCTGTCCCAGTCCTCGCGCCGGATGTGGGGGGCGAACGCCGAGACCTGGAAGTAGTCCTCGACGTCGATCGACATGGCATTTTTGATCCGCTCAGCCATGCGCGATCCGCTTTCCCTTATGCGGCGGCAGCCAGCCTTTCAGCGTATGTGCGATGCGCATGGCCGCACGGCCATCCCAGAATTCCGGGATGCGGCCGGCCTTGCCGCTGCCCGCCATCACCTCGTTGAACGCCACACGGATCGCATCGGGGTCGGGGCCGACCAGGGTGTTGGTGCCCTCGGTGATGGTGATCGGACGTTCGGTGTTGTCGCGCAGGGTGAGGCAGGGCACGCCGAGCGCGGTGGTCTCTTCCTGAATGCCGCCGGAATCGGTGAGCACCAGTTTGGCGTCGCGCATCAGGCCAAGCATTTCCAGGTAGCCGACCGGCGGCAGGATGTGCAGGCCGCCGAGCTTGGCGGTGAAGCCGAACTTCTCGATGTTGCCGCGGGTGCGCGGATGCAGCGGCATCACCACCGGCAGGCTGCGGTTGATTTCGGCGACCACGGCGAGCAGCGCGGCGAGCGTGTCGCGGTCGTCGACGTTGGACGGCCGGTGCAGGGTCAGCACCGCGTACTGCGGCAGCGCGGCGCCGAGGGTCCGGCTCGCCGGCACCGCGCGATCGAGATTGCGGTACAGGGTATCGATCATCACGTTGCCGACGAACTCGACGCGTGCGGGATCGATGCCTTCGCGCACGAGGTTGGCCAGCGCGCTCTTTTCCGTGATGAACAGCAGATCGGAAACCTGGTCGGTCAGCACGCGGTTGATTTCTTCCGGCATGCCGCGGTCATAGCTGCGCAACCCGGCCTCGACGTGGATCACGCGCACGCCGCGCTTGGCCGCCACCAGCGCGCAGGCGAGGGTGGAGTTGACGTCGCCGACCACCAGCACGGCCTGCGGCTGAGCGCTTTCGAGCACCGGCTCGAAGCGCTTCATCACCTCGGCGGTCTGCACCGCATGGCTGCCGGAACCGACTTCAAGATGATGGTCTGGACGCGGGATGCCAAGGTCGGCGAAGAAGCTGTCGCTCATCGCCGCGTCGTAATGCTGGCCGGTGTGCAGCAACTGCGCGGCAATGCCGGTTTCGGCCAGCGCGGCCATCACCGGGGCGATTTTCATGAAATTTGGGCGGGCGCCCGCGACGCATAAAACCTGGGTCATGATCAGCCTTAATGCGCGCTGTCTTGCCTGTCGGGCAACGCGTCTTCTTCTGCCGTGTTGCGCTCGCTGACGGCGTAGAGAATCTTGCGGACGATGGGCAGGATGCGGTTGACCGAGCGCTCCAGCTGGTCGATGCGCTGCACCAGCCGCATGCTGTCTTCGTTGTGCAGCATGCCGCCTTCCTGCAGATGATTGTTGACGCCGGTGGCGCCGTGGTAGTCCTGATGCGCCACCTCGTTTTTCAGATCGGCAATCACCTCGGCGACCTCGGCCTCGCCGAAGTGATTCTTCTCTTCGAGAAACCCGAACAGCAGCAGGCGGTCGCAGGTGGTGTTCAGCCGTCGCGGAATCCCAGCGGTAAAGCGATGCAGCGCAGCAAAGGCTTCCGCATCGAAGGTGGGGTTGCCCTGCCAGCCGACGGTGCGCAGACGGTGCTCGATGTAGCCGCGCGTCTCGTCGGCATCGAGCGGTCCCAGGTGATAGGAGGCCACCACGCGCTGGCGCAGTTGCTGCATGTCGGGGCTTTGCAGGATGCCGCGGAATTCGGGTTGCCCGAGCAGAAAGGTCTGGATCAGCGAGCGTTCGTTGTTCTGGAAATTGGACAGCATGCGCAGCTCTTCCACCGCGCGCGGCGTCAGGTTCTGCGCCTCGTCCACCACCAGCAGCGTGCGCTTGCCCTGGCGGGCGGCCGCTGCCAGAAAGTCTTCCAGGTTCTTCAGCAGGGCCGACTTGGTCAGGCCCTCATGCTCCAGCCCGAACGAGGCGGCGACGCTGCGCAGCGTATCTTCGGCATCGAGCTGGGTCGACACCAGCTGTGCCGCGAGCAGATTCTGCGAGTCGAGCTGGCGGAAGAGATTGCGCACCAGCGTGGTTTTCCCCGCGCCGACTTCGCCGGTGATGACGATGAAGCCTTCGCCCAGCGACAGGCCGTAATCCAGATACGCCATCGCCCGCCGGTGCCCCTTGGAGCCGTAGAAAAAACGCGGATCGGGGTTGAGCTGGAACGGCTTGGCGCTGAAGCGGTAATAGTCTTCGTACATGGACGTCCGTTGTCTCTGAGTGAGGCACAGCCGGTGTGCCCGCGTAATGCGTAGCAACCGCTGTGCCATGCCGGAAGATCGGTCAGAAGCGCATGTTGACCGTAGCCGTGAGCCTGTTTTCTTCGTAATCGGCCGTCGCCACGTTTGAATCCCGTTGGATATGGCGAATTGTCAACGCGCCGCTGAGATCCTCGGCGAACTGATGGTTGAGGCCGAAGCTCAGTCTCCAAATACCATCATCTCGCGCCGTGCTGCCGGTCAATGCAGCGTCCGCGCTATTGCGGGTGAGCGACAGGCTGCCGTTGGCGGTGGTTCTTGGCGACAAGCGGTAGCTGACGGACCCTGTTACTCCCTGTCTATGATCCTGGGCATCGCCAAGTTGTTGGTAGAGGCGTTTGGTGTCATGTGCAGACAGTCCAAACCCCAATCTGCCGATATCCCAAGACACTCCCGCAGTTAGATTCTTGATGATGAAAATGCCCTTGGCTATTCCGATATTCAGCAAGCCAGCATCGATCAGGTCCTCAATCGGGATATTGAGTTCTTCGTGGAAAAAATTGGCCAGCTGGCCCGCAGTGATCGGCCCCTTACAGTCCGGATCGGGTGGCGAAGCGGCCTCGACAGGCATTCCATCGCATGCCCAGAAAATGCGGCTGCTTTCCTTCAGGAGCTGCTGCGTAATATCGCTGACATCCTCGTAATAGCGCACCGTCCATTGCGACAGGCGCGTGCGATGGCTGCCTGCCAGGCTGTAGGTGCGGCCGAAATAGCGCTCGCCCACCGAGGCCTCGACGCTGGTTCGGCGCGTGGGCGACCAGCCAAAGCCGACGCTGTAGGACGAGCCGTCGGTTCCGGTCGCACTGAGGTAGTCGTTCCAGTCCTGGCCCACGGTGCCGAACACCCGGAACTTGCGGGTCAGTGCATAGCCGACCGTGGCGCTGGCGCGCTCGAAGGTGGTATCGGCGAGGTTGCGATTTTCCGCCTTGCGGATGGAGTAATTGAGCCCCCAGCTGAGGTCGGTGAAACGGGTACCACTGGTCAGCCCCGCCGTGAATGCATTCACGCTGGACCTGGCGGCGACGTCATTCTCGAAAATCGCGCCGCTGGCGGTGTAGCGCGCCAGCGCATTGGCGAAGGTTCCGAGACGCTTTTGAATGTATGGGCTGATCGAGTAGGTGCTGACGGTGGCGCGGTTGGCGCTGTTGATTTCGGCTTCGGCGGGCGAACCGAACAGCGAAATCAGTTCCTGCGAGACGCGCGCGCTGCCGTCGATGAACAGGAAATCCTCGACCAGTTCGGCATTGCCGACGGCGTTCAGGTTGTGTTTCAGGTCAGTGCTTTCGTTCTCACCGAAACGCGCCACGCCCCTGAGGCCATAGTGCAGGGTGGCCTGCACCCGGCGCGACCCTTGCGAACTCAGGGTAAAGCCCGGCATCACGCTGAGGATCAGCGCATCCTCTGGATCGGACTCACTCTGGTTGGCATTGTCAGTGTAGGTGGCCGTCGCGCCAATGCTGGGCTCGAAGCGCCAGTCGAGGGCATGCGCAGTCGATGCGAACGCCATTGCCATGAATACAGAAAAAGCGCCTGCCAGGGGCGCTCGACCGTGCGGCGCCGTCTCGGCGCTGCGTGGGTGTAGCTTATTTGCCGTAACTGCCATAGTAACCATAGTAATAATCTGCGCCCGGGGTCGGTGTGGTTTTGTTCAGCAACATGCCCACCACTTCACATGACTGGATGTGACTGAGCGCTTCGCGCACAGCCTCCTGCGAGGTTCTTTCGGCTTCCACCACCATGACGATCTGCCCCATGTGGGTAGCCAGCACGCTCGATTCGCTGGTTGCCAGCAAGGGCGGTGAGTCGAACAGGATGATGCGGTCCGGGTAGCGGTTACCGATGTCCTCGACCAGGCGGCTCATGGCAGCGCTCGCCAGCAGTTCGGTCGCGCGTTTGTAGGTGCGGCCGGCGGGCAGCACCGTCAGCTTGGCGATGTCGGTCTTGATCAGCACGTCGGACAGCTTCAGGTCCTTGTCCTGCAGCACGTCGAGCAGGCCCTTGTCGGCATGGATGCCGAGATATTCCGGGATATGCGGCTTGGCGACGTCGGCGTCGATCAGCAGCACGGTGCGGTCCATTTCCATCGCCATCGAAATGGCGAGGTTGATGGCGCAGAAGCTTTTGCCCTCGCCCGGAAGCGAACTGGTAATCATGATGAGGTTGCCGTTCCTGACCCGCGCGGTGCCCTGGCCGAAGGCATTGGCAATCAGCGGGCGTTTGATGATACGGAACTCTTCGGCAACCTGACTTTTTTCGGCGTCCGGTGCCACCACACCCATCCGGTGCAGGCGCGTCAGGTTGATCGACTGCACCTGGCTGCCGCCTTCCATTGCGAGGGTATCCGGATCATTGAACATCGGCTCGACCGGCGTGGCGACAAAGGGGGCGGCGTGGCTGCTGCGCTGCTTGTTGAGCGCGCTTTCAATCAGGCTGGCATCCTGGCCGGAATGGCTGTCGCCGCCCCGGGAGGCCGGCTGGGGAGTGCCTGCGCCAATCTTGCCGGCCGCTTTTTCAATAATGCTCATGGTTTCTCCTAGCCGGCACGCGATACGACCAGTTGCAGGATCATCACCGCGCCATACGCGGCGATCAGACTGCCCAGTGCGGCCGCATAGGTCAGCAGACCCTTGCGTTTGCGGCGCTGGGATTCAGGGGTTTCCACCCGCGATACCGCGCCCAGCAGCGGCAGTCCGGTCAGTTCGCGCAGGACGCGGCGGTCGGTGACGGTGCGGCGCAACTGGCTCAGCAGGAAGGCCACCGCAATACCGGCGACGAGCCCGCCCAGGGTCACCAGCGACAGCAGCAGCGGACGGTTCGGCCATGCCGGATTGCTCGGCACAAAGGGCGGATCGATCACGCGGAAGTCGACGGTGTCGGTCTTGCTCTCGACCTCGCCCGACATGGTGACGGATTCGCGGCGCGCGAGCAGGGCATCGTAGTTCTGCCGGTAGACGCCGTAGTCGCGCGTCAGCTGGGTGTATTCCTGCTCCACCTGGGGAATCATGTTGGAGGCGTTGCGCAGCTCGCCATAACGGCGCTGATATTCGGCCACCCGCGCACCCAGCGAGGACACCGTGGCATCCGCCTCGGCGATGGCAATGGTGAGCTGCTGATAGACCGGATTCTGGATCCGGGCGCCCGCCGGATCGGCTTTGCGATCGGCCAGGTCGATTTTCTTCTGTGCCTGAAGTTTCTCGATCAGGCGCTTGGTCGACTGGATATCGGGGTGCAGGTCGGTGTATTGCAGCCGCAATTGATCCATCTGCTTTTCGAGCGCCTGGATGCGTCCGTCGATTTCGCCATGGGTCGATACCGCTGCGGCCGCGGCCGTCAGTTCCGGCTCCTCATCGGCCAGCTGGCGCTTGAGCTGGTTGCGGCGGTTGATCGCTTCCTGCTGGTCCAGCTGGGCCTGGCGCAGCTGCGCCGAGGCCTCGGCCAGCTTGGCGTAGTAGTCACCGCCCTGCCCCGGCATCATGCCGATGTGCTTGCGCTTGAATTCGGTCAGCGCGTTTTCGGCGTCGGTGAGCTTCTGCTGGTATTGCTGCAACTGCTCTTCGATAAAGCGCGCCGAACTGGAAATATCCTGGCGGGTTTTGCCGAGGCTGGTCTCGACAAAAATGGTCAGCAGCGACTGCACCACTTTCTTCGCCAGGTCGCCATCGGCGTCCTGATAACTGATGGTGTAGAGGTTTTCGCGCCCGGCGTCGGCAATCGATATCTTGCTCGCCAGGCCGTCCAGCATTGCCTCGGTCTGCTCGGGGGTTTTGGCCTTCACGTCCAGATCGGTCATGCGCGCGACCTTTTCCAGGGTCGGCCGGCTGACCAGCTGGCGCGTCATCAGCTTGATCTGCTGCTCGATGTTCGGCTGTGCGGCCAAACCCGACAACAGCGGTTTCAGCAGGGTTTGGGTGTCCACATAGACGCGCGCCGACGCCTCATAGCGGTCGGGGATCATCATCACCCAGGTCCAGCCGACGATGCACACCAGCCAGGCCACCACCACGCCCCACCAGCGCCGGCGCCAGGCGGCCTTGGCGTACCCCAGAATTTGCTGCAGCACTTGATCCATGCGTACCTTCCATCAAAAAGCACCCGACAGCCTGCGGTTTGGGCACAAGCGCCGCAAAAGCGGCGCGGACACACTCAGAACAGGCTTTCAGGCACCACCAGCACATCGCCCGGACGCATGTCGACGTTGGCCGAAATGTCGCCGCCTTTCAACAGGTCTTCCAGGCGCACGCCCAGGCGTTCCTGTTTGCCGTCCACGGTACGCAGGATGTAGGCCTTGTTGCCCGCTGCAAAATCGGTGATGCCGCCGACCGCAATCATCAGGTCGATCAAGCTCATTTTTTCACGGTAGTTGAGCGCCTGCGGTTTGGCCGCCTCGCCGATCACGCGGAGCTGCTGGTCAAATGGACCGGTGCCGCCGGCGACGATGACGGTGACGATGGGCTCCTGGATATATTTGGCCAGCGCCTTTTCAATATCGCGCGCCAGTTGGGTGGGGGTCTTGCCGGAGGCCTGGAGGTCCTCGATCAGGTTCATGGTCATCTTGCCGTCGGGGCGTACCGGGAAGCTGCCGGACACCTCGGGATTACGCCAGACGAACACATTGACCGAATCGCCCGGGCCGACCAGATAATTCCAGTCAAACTGCCCGGTACGCTCGGGAGCAGGCGGATAAGTCGGCGTGCTGGTGCAGCCTGCCAGGGCAGCCATGGCCAACACCACGCCCGTACGTGCGATGTGCTTCTTGATGGTAAACATGTCCACCCTCCCTTTAATTAATATGCAGTTAATCCGCCAGCATTATGCCAGAGCGAATTTAAAAACTAGTCTTATCTTCAGAGACTGCAAGCAAGCCCCAGGCCAAACCATAAACCGACCAGCAGCCTTGACCATCAAGGATCCGCCACGCCGCGCAGACGTCCGGGGCGTTGGCAATCCGACAAGGATGTCGCAAGCCCGACGTCTGCCGCGGTATCATGTTGCCGATGAGCCAGCATGCAATTGACAACCTCGACACCCTGCGCCTGCGCATCCGCGAGTTCGCTCAGGCGCGCGCATGGGAACGCTACCACACCCCGAAGAACCTGGTGATGGCGCTGTCCGTGGAAGCGGCGGAACTGCTGGAACCCTTCCAGTGGCTGACCCCGGAGCAAAGCCAGCACCTGAGCGCCGAGCAGCACGAAGCAGTGCGCCAGGAGATCGCCGACGTGCTGATCTACCTGGCCCGGCTGGCCGACCTGCTGGACATCGACCTGCTCGACGCCGCCGCCGACAAGCTGGCGCTCAATGCGCGCAAGTACCCGGTCGAAAAATCGCACGGCAACGCCATCAAATATACGGCCAACCAACTCAATCAAGACAACCCAGAATGACTGACCTGTACTTCAAGCACCACGTTTTTTTCTGCACCAACCAGCGCGAAGACGGCGCCAAATGCTGCGGCGCCGCCGGCGGCCAGCACATGCGCGATTACCTGAAGCAAAAGGTCAAGCACGCCAACCTCAATGGCGAAGGAAAATGCCGCATCAACAGTGCCGGCTGCCTCGACCGCTGCGACGAAGGCCCGCTGCTGGTCATCTATCCCGAAGGCGTCTGGTACACCTATGTGGACGAGGCCGACATCGATGAAATCTTCGAGGTCCACCTCAAGCAGGGGCGTATCGTCGAACGCTTGCAGCTGAAGTGAAACGCTACAAGCTGCGCATCCCGGTGCCCGCAGGCAAGCTGGAAACCGTGATCGACGACCCCGAGACTGAGCGCCGCGGCCTGCTGCTGGTCGCGCATCCGCATCCGCTGCACGGCGGCAGCCTCGACAACAAGGTGGTGACGACGCTCGCCAAGGCGGCCAACGAAGCCGGCTGGGTGAGCGTGCGGCCGAATTTTCGCGGCGTCGGCATGAGCGACGGCGAATTCGACGCCGGGCTGGGCGAGACCGAGGACCTGCTTGCGGTCGCCCGCTTCGTCGAGGCGAGCTACCCCGGCCTGCCCTGGGCGCTGGCCGGCTTCTCGTTCGGCGCCTTCGTGCAGCATCGCCTGCGCCAGGCACTCCATGCCAAGCGCCTGATCCTGGTCGCCCCTGCGGTCACCCTGTACGAGTTCGGCCCGGTGCCGCCGGATACCGTGGTGATCTTCGGCGACGCCGACGAACTCATCCCGCCCGCTGCGATCCGGCTGTGGGCCGAACAGCAGGATCTGGCGATGAAAGCCATCCCCGAGGCCGGGCACTTTTTCCACGGCAAGCTGAAGGAATTGAAACAGGCGTTTCTGGAGGCGTGCCCGTGCTGAAGGCGCGCGGCCTCACCAAGCGCTACGGCGACACCGAGGTGGTGCGCGGCCTCGACCTGAATGTCCGGCGCGGCGAATGCTTCGGCCTCCTCGGCCCCAACGGCGCCGGCAAGACCACCACGCTGCGCCTGCTGCTGGGGCTGATCGAACCCGATGGCGGCAGCATCGAGCTTGCCGGCATCGCGGTGCCGCGGCACGCGCGCGAGGCGCGCATGAAAGTCGGCGTGGTGCCGCAGATGGACAACCTCGACCCGGATTTTTCCGTGCGCGAGAACCTGCTCGCCTACGGCCGCTATTTCGGCATGGAGAAAGCCGCGATTGCCGCGCGCGTGCCCGAGCTGCTGGAGTTTGCCGGCCTTTCCAACAAGGCCGACGCACAGATCAGCCAGCTGTCGGGCGGCATGAAACGGCGCCTCACGCTGGCGCGCGCGCTGGTGCACGACCCCGACATCCTGTTTCTCGACGAGCCCACCACCGGCCTCGACCCGCAGGCGCGCCATCTCATCTGGCAGGGCCTGCGGCGGCTGATTGCGGACGGCAAGACCATCGTGCTGACCACGCATTTCATGGACGAGGCCGAGCGCCTCACCGACCGCCTGGCGATCCTCGACCACGGCCGTGTCGTCGCCGAAGGCGCGCCGCGTGCGCTGATCGAATCGCACATCGAACCCGTCGTGGTCGAAGTCTACGGCGAAGGCATGGAGGACTGGACGCGCACGCATGCCAGCCAGGTCTGCCAGCGCTACGAGACCGTCGGCGAAACCCTGTTCTGCTACACCGACAGCGCCGACACGGTGATCGCCGCCCTGAAGCACGCGCCTGCGCTGCGCTACCTGCATCGTCCGTCGAGCCTGGAGGATGTGTTCCTCAAGCTCACCGGGCGCGATTTGAGGGATTGAGCGCATGACGCATTTTTTTCGCCTTCCCCGATTGTCGTGGCGCTTCGTTCCGGTATGGCAGCGCAATTACCTGGTGTGGAAGAAGCTCGCCATTCCATCCATCCTCGGCAACCTGGCCGACCCGATGCTCTACATGCTCGGCCTCGGCTACGGCCTCGGCAGCCTCCTGCCCGACGTCGGCGGCATGCCCTATCTCACCTTCCTGGCCGCCGGCACGGTGGCCTACAGCACGATGAATGCCGCCACCTTCGAGGTGCTGTATTCGAGCTTCTCGCGCATGCACGTGCAGCGCACCTGGGACGCCATCATGAACGCGCCGCTCACGCTCGACGACGTGATGCTGGGCGAACTCTCCTGGGCAGTGGCGAAGAGCCTGCTCTCCGGGCTGGCCATCCTGGCGGTGATCTGGGGACTGGGGCTGTACGGCCATTTCTGGATGACGCTGTGGATCATCCCGGTGGTCGCACTGGTCGGCTTCTGCTTCGGCGGCATGGGACTGGTGATGAACGCGCTGTCGCCGAGCTACGACTTTTTCCTCTATTACTTCACGCTGGTGATCACGCCGATGGTGCTGCTGTGCGGCGTGTTCTTCCCGGTGTCGCAGTTGCCGCCGCTGCTGCAAAGCGTGTCGGCCTGGCTGCCGCTCACCCACGCGGTCAACCTGGCGCGCCCGCTGGTCGTCGGCAACGTGCCCGACAGCATCGCGCTGCATGTCGTCGCACTGCTGGCATACGGCAGCCTGGGCTATGTCATCGCGCTCGCCCTCACCCGGAGGCGGCTCCTGAAATAGGCGGCGTTGAGTTGCCGACAACAGCGTCGAGCGTTGCACGCAGCGGGCGCACGAAACCGGCGCCAAGGCATGGCGTGATGCGGCACGCGCCCGTCCCGGCGGTTGGAACGGGAATTGCGATGCAGTCTGCATCGATTGCATCCGGAGCTCTGCCATGCCCCGCAAATCCTCACGCGCGCGCGCACGATCCCGCCGTCTCGGCGTCCTCGGCCTTCTGCTCTCGGCGGCGCTCACGCCTGCCGGAATCATGGTGGGAACGGTCGCCGCCGGCGCACTGGTCGGCGGCCTCGCATTCCACCTGGGGCGCGCCGCGCCGGCAGCGCAGTCCACCCCCACGCAGGCGGGCAGCCCGCAACGCCTTGCCATCGAGCGCGACGGAAAAGTCCTATCCCTTGTATTGACCGAAGGCCGGCTTGCGGATGGTGACGGCACGGGTGCGTTTGATCCGCCCGGCCCGCTGCTCGCCGGGCTGGACGGAAGCGGCCCGGCACCACACGCGGCACCGGGAGGCATGCCGCCCCATGCTTCGCC
>CAMTWC010000038.1:0-22240 GCA_947085345.1 uncultured Gammaproteobacteria bacterium
CCATGCAGAAGCAATAAGCGGGCATCTTGCCGGTGTTGCGTCCGGCGGCCGGTTCAGATGGGGGCGAACCCCGCCGTTAAGAGGGGGCCTCCTTCACACTTGCCTGCCATGACCTTTCGCCGACTTCGTATTCTGATCCTGCTGGGCGTGCTGGCCGCAGCGCTTGGTTTGACCTGGCTCGAACAGACCATGGTGCGTGCCTGGCGGGTACCACTGGATGTGGCGGTGATCCCGATCAACGGCGACGGCTCGTCCGAAGCAGCCGGGGCGATCCGCGCGCTGCGCGCGAGCGGCTTCGACGATATCAATATTTTCCTGGAACGCGAGATCGCGCGTTACGGGGTGAAACAGTCGCCGGCCATGCAGGTCACCCTGCTGCCTGAGTTGAAAGAGAAACCGCCCGTGCCGCCACGCGACGGCAGCGTGCTGAAAACCGTGTTCTGGAGTTTGCAGCTGCGTGGGTGGGTGTACCGGCAGTCGGATGCGTGGTTGCCGCAGCTGGGCACGGTCAAGCTGTTCGTGCTGTATCACGCGCCGCAGGACGGCGTCGCGCTGGCGCATTCGCTGGGCTTGCAGAAAGGGCTGATCGGGGTGGTGCATGCCTTTGCCGACCCCCGGCAGGCGTCGCAGAACAATATCGTCATCGCGCACGAGCTGCTGCATACGCTGGGGGCGACGGACAAATACGACGCCGGGGGCAGGCCGGTCTATCCGCAAGGCTATGCCGAGCCCGAGCTGCCGCAGATGATGCCGCGCCATCAGGCCGAAATCATGGCCGGACGGCTGCTGAATGCCGCCGGGCGGGTGGTGATGCCGGCCAGCCTGGAGCAGTGCGTGATCGGCGCCATGACCGCGCACGAGATCAATCTCGACGAAGGCTTCAGGCGGCGCTTCCAGGCGGGCGGCAACTGATCGGCTAGCCGGGCGGCCGCAGCGCGGATTTTGGGCGGAACACTGCCAGGGTGTCGGGCCGTGTTTCGAGATACGGACCGCCGATGAGGTCGATGCAATACGGCACCGCGGCGAAGACGCCGTCGAGCGTTTCCTTGATCGCCTTGGGCTGCCCCGGCAGGTTGAGGATCAGGCTGGCGCCGCGCGTCACCCCGACCTGGCGCGACAGGATCGCGGTCGGCACATACTTCAGCGACACCGCGCGCATCGCCTCGCCGAAGCCGGGCAGCACCTTGTGCGCCACCGCCAGCGTGGCTTCGGGGGTGACGTCGCGCGGCGCCGGGCCGGTGCCGCCGGTGGTGAGGATGAGCGAGCAGCCCTCGGCGTCGGCCAGTTCGATCAGCGTGGCCTCGATCAGCGCCTGCTCGTCGGGGATCAGCCGGCTGACGAATTGCGCGGGGTTGGCCAGCACCTCGCCGAACCAGGCCTGCAATGCGGGCAGGCCCTGGTCTTCGTAGATGCCGCTGCTGGCGCGGTCGCTGATGGAAACCAGGCCGATGCGGACGGAGTCGTGTGCCATGTGGTCAGAAAAATGGTTGCGTGAATGGCCGAATTTATCAGAATGGCGGCATGTGATTGAAGGAGAACAGAATGAACCTGATCAAGGTGCTGCTGGCAGCAGGCTTTTTATGGGCAGGAGCGGCGCTGGCCGATCCGCCGCCGGGCTATCCCTTCGTCGGCTACGACGCCGGACTCAAGGCTGCGCGCGCGAGCGGCAAGCCGATCTTTCTGTACTTCGGGCGCTACGGCTGCGCCTGGTGCGACCACACCAACAAGAAGACCTTTTCCGACGCGGCACTGAAGACGCTGTACACGGAAAACTACGTGCTGGTGTATGTCGACGCCGAATCGGGGAAACGGCTGACGCTGTCCTCCGGCGAGCGCATCACCGAGGCCGAACTGGGGGTGCGGCTGCAGGCCTTCGCCACGCCGCTGTTCGTCTATCTGACACCGCAGGGCGACAAGATCATGCAGATCCCGGGTTTCAAGACTGTGCAGGATTTCCGCGATTACGACCGCTACGTGCGTGGCGGGCATTACAAGCAGAAACCCCTGCTCGAATTCCTGGGCGGCAAGTCGTGAGGGCGGCGGCGCTGCTGCTGGCCGTGCTGGCGTGGCCGGCGCTGGCCGCGTGGGAATGGAGCGCGCCGCTCACGGTCAATTCGGCCCAGGGCGTAGCGATTTTCCCGCACCTGGAATCGGCCAACCGCCGGGGCATCGCGGTGTCGGGCGGTGCCGTGGGCGTGGTGTGGGAGGACAGCCGCGACGGCCGCCCGCAGTGCTATCTGGCGATCAAGCCTGCGGCCGCGGCGAACTTCCAGCGGGATATCCAATTGAGCCAGGGCGAATGCTACGAACCGGTGGTGATGGCTCTGGGGAGGGGCCGTTTTGTGGCGGCGTGGGAAGAGGCCGGCAAGGTGCATGCCCGAGTGCTGCCCGGCGGCAAGGCGCTGCAGCTGTCGAAGGCCGACGCGGCACAAGTGACGCTGGCCATGCGCGGGAACGCCCTCTATGCAGCCTGGGCCGAGCAGGCGGGGCGGTTCCGCCGCATCGTCGTCGCCCAGCTGGCGTTGAAGGGGGATGCGCTCGGCGTGAAGTCGGCGCAGCCGGTCGAGGCGGCGATGCCGTCCGACGAGCAGGGCTGGCCTGCGCTGGCGGTGGCGGGGGACGGCAGCGTGACGGTGGCGTGGGAAGACCGTCGTAGCCGCCACACCGTGCCGATGGCGAGCCACAGCCGCGACGGCCGCAATTTTGCGCCGCCTGCACGTCTGACCGACCGCAGGAGCGGCAGCGTCGATGGGCTGGGAGCCGGCACCGGCGCGATGCGCCCGACGCTGGCGGCCTGGGGCGAACAGGGTGTCGCAGCGGTGTGGCTCGACAAGCGCGACTTCCTCTCCGGCTACGACGTCTATGCGGCGTTGGACCCCGGCATCCGCCGCTTCGGCAAGAACGTCCGGGTGCAGGACAATTTCGGCGACAACATGGCGCAATGGCATGCGCTGGTCGTCGGCGACGCCGGCGGCCGGCTGGTGGCGCTGTGGGACGATGCTCGCGACGGCACGCCGGACGTATGGCTGTCCGAATGGGAAGGCGAAGCCTTCGGCGACGACGTGGCGGTGCCGGCGGCTGCCGGGCCGGGTGAACAATCCGACCCGGTGGCGACGCTGGATGCGGCCGGATCGCTGCATGTGGCGTGGCTGCAGCGCGACTAGGCGGCCGGCACGCGCATCCGCTATGCGCGCGCCGAGCGGAAGTAATTACGGGCTGCTAGATCCAGCCGCGCCCCTTCAGACGCCGGTACAGCACGGCGACCGCCGCGCCGGTCGCGAGCAGCAGCGCCGGGTAAGCCCATGGCCATTTCAGTTCGGGCATGTCAAAGTTCATGCCGTAGAGGCTGAATACCACCGTGGGCAGCGCCAGCAGCGCGCCCCAGCCCGCCAGCTTCTGCACCGATTCGTTCTGCTTCAGCGACAGCGAGGCGAGGTGGAACTGCATCGCGTCGGAGGTGGAGTTGCGCAGGTGCCCGATGGCGGTGGATACCCGCAACGCATGATCGTGCACATCGCGGTAATAGGCCTTGAGTTCGCGCACGACAAACTCCGGGTGCAGGCGTATCAGGTCCTGCGTGATGTCCTGGACCGGCCCGGCGGCATCCTGCAGCAGGGTGAGCTCACGCTTCATGGCATACAGGCGTTCGAGATTGGCTCGCCCCAGTTCGCTGCTGCCGACGAGTAAGCTTTCCAGCGACTGGAAACGCTCGTGCAGGCCGTCCATGACGGGCTTGAACTGGTCGACGATGAAGTCGAGCACCAGATACAGGGCATAGGGCGCGCCCGGTTTGATGCCGTTTCTAGCCGCCTGCAGGCGCTCGGCCACGTGTGAATAGCTGCTGCCTGCGCCGTGACGGATGGCAATGACAAAATTCTTGCCGGCAAACACGTGCGCTTCCCCCATCTCGATGCGCTCATCCCACAACTGCACGGTACGCACGGCGATGAACAGGTGTTCTCCATATTCCTCGAGTTTTGTGCGCTGATGGGTGGAAATGGCATCTTCCAGCGCCAGCTTGTGCAGGCCGAATTCTTCGCCCAGCCTGGCGACAGTCTGGCTATCGGGGGATTTCAGCTCGACCCAGATGAAACGATCGGGATGGGCAACGTGCACGCTGATGTCGTCAAATGCAATCGTTTGGGCTGTGGAATCGTGGAAGAGCAGGCAGTCGATGATGGCACCCGTTGGCAACATGGAACAATTGCTGATTCTAGCCCGTAATGCGGGACCTTCCCGCTGGGCCAGTCCCGCCTGAACGGCTGCTTCGCGCTGCCTTGGGAATTTCCAGACTGCACGGTGCACTCGCCCGGGCAATGCCGCTGCTGTCCAAATAAAAAAACCAGGGGGATGCAAGATGAGAAGAATATGGGCGTGCCTGGCCAGGTGCCGGGCACGGCGTGTCAGGCTGCACCGCAAACGCCGTTCGCCTTCGGCGTGCTCAACCCCGCAGTCTGCAGGCGACCGCGGCCTACTGGAATCCGATTCTGAATGACGTGTCGGCCCGTTCCGGTGTGCCGCTGGAACTGCATATCGGGCGCACCGCCAACGAAACAACCGACCGCGTCGTCGCCGGGCAACTGGATTTTGCGTATACCAACCACCTGTTTACGCCGAAGCGCGATCGACTCGGCTGGCGCGTGCTGGCCAGACAGGATTCGGAGGAAATTCGCGGGCAGGTGGTGGTGCTCGACAGTTCGCCTGTCAAATCGCTGCAGGAACTGGCCGGCAAGACCATGGCGTTTGCCAATCCCTACGGATTCACCGGGTATTACGTGCCGATGGACGGTCTGCTGCGCGCGGGAGTCGAGGTCACGCCGCTGTTCTGCGGCAACCAGGAGGCGGCGATGGGCCATCTGCTATCGGGCGAGGTGGCCGCTGCCGGCGTGAATCATCAGGTGACGGCAAGTTTCGTCCAGCGTCGCCAGATAAAGTACCGGGTACGGGCGGAATCGGAACCGTATTTCGATCTGGCCGTGATGGCGTCGCCGCGGGTAAGCCAGGCCGACGGCGAGAAAGTCCGCCAGGCATTTGTCGGCATGTCGCGCGACCCGGAAGGGCAGCGCGTGTTGCAGCTTGCGGCACAATCGCTGGAACTGCCCAGGGCGCGCGGCTTCGTCGCGGCGGACGACCGCGATTACCGCAACTACCGGAGTTTCTTCAGCCAGACCCGGGTGCCGATGAATGAATGAGCAGCCGGCGGCGCTCAGCACGCGCTACAGCCTGCAGGCCCGCGTCCTAGGCGCGGTTTCGTGCTGGTGCTGTGTCTGGCGACGCTGGCGGTGCTGGGCCTGCCGCTCAGGGACCGCGCGCAACAGCATCTGGATATCGGCGCCGAACGCGAACTCAGCGCGATGATGGCGGCGATCCATGACCATGTGCTGCTGCGCGATTATCCCGCCATCGAACAGGCCGTCAGGACGCGTGTGTTCAACGCCCCCATTTTGTTTGAGCGCGCGCTTCGTGTCGCCGAAGATTGCGTTCGAAACCAGCACGCCAGCGGATCGCCAGAGCTATCCGGCCAGGTTCGCCGCGATCCTGGATGTTCGCGCGCCTCATGCGCAGTCCGAGCTGGTGGTGGGCGGCACCTCCTATGGCACGCTGGCGATTACGCTGGCCGCGGCGCTGCATAGCGTGCAGCATGAGGCGCGGCAATCATTTTCTGCTACATCGACCTCGATCGCATCAAGGTGGTCAACGATACCAGCGGACACTGTGCGGGGGATGCCCTGCTGCAACGGCTGAGCGCCTTATGGCGCAGCGCGTGGACGGCAGGAATCATTATCTGGCGCGCCTGCGCGACGAAATCAGCCGCTTCCGTTTCGAATGGGGCGACAAGGTGTTTCGCCTGGGCGTAAGCCCGGGGGTGACCGAACTGCACGGAGCCACGGCCGACATCGGCGAGATTCTGGCGTAGGCCGATACGGCGTGTTATCACGCCAAATCGCTGGGTGGAAGCGCCATCCAGGTGTATGAAAAACCCACCCGGCGCTGCGGAAAATCAATGACGAAATGCAGTGGGCGGGCGCGCTCACCAAGGCGTTCGAGGCGCACCGCTTCGTTCTGTATCGCCAGCAGAAGGTGGCCCTGGCGCCGGCGATCACGACGCAGCATTACGAAATCCTGCTGCGCCTGCGCGGCGAGGACGGCACGATCATTTCACAGGGAGAATTCCTGCTGGCCGCCGAGCGTTACGGGCTGGCGCACAGCTTCGACCGCTGGGTGGTCCGCAACTTCTTCGCCTATCTCGACACCCCTCCCGAGGATGAGGCCAGCTATGCGATCAACCTGTCGGGCCGCAGCCTCCGCGATCCCGGCACGGCCGAATTCATACTCGATGAGATCGGCCAGTATCATTTCGACCCCGCGCGGATCCGCTTCGAAGTCACCGAGACGGCCGCCATCGACAGCCTGGATGCCTGCGAACGCCTGATCCTGACGCTGCAGGCGCGCGGCATCCTGTTTGCGCTGGACGGCTTCGGCAAGGGGCAGTCCTCATTCGGCTACCTGAAGCGCCTCCCGGTGACCGCTCTCAAGATCGACGGCGATTTCGTGCGCGGCATGAACCACGACCGCGACAAGCTCGCCATCGTCAAGGCCATGCACACGCTGGGGCAGGAGCTGGGCAAGCAGACCATCGCCGAACAGGTCGAGACCGAGGAAGAACTGGCTTGCCTGAAAAGCATGGGCGTCGACTTCGTGCAGGGTTTCCTGCTGCACCGGCCGGCGCCGTTGCCGGCGGGACCATTCAGAACGGCAGCGTGAGCTCGGGCGCGGCCTGGTGGATCACGCGGCGGAAGTCTGCCTGGATCCGTTCCAGCGCTTCGGCATTGTCGGCCTCGAAGCGCAGCACGATCACCGGCGTGGTGTTGGAAGGGCGCGCAAGGCCGAAGCCGTCGGCGTATTCGACCCTCAAGCCGTCGAGGGTGATGATTTCCTGGGCGTCGGGAAAGCTCGCGGTTTTCTGTAGCCGATCCATCAGCGCGTAATGCTCGCCCTCGGCCATCTTGATGTTGAGCTCGGGCGTGTTCAGCGTGTCGGGCAGGCCGTGCAGGGTGGCGTTGATGTCAGGCTGTTTGCTCAAATATTCGAGCAGGCGCGCACCGGCATAGAGGCCATCGTCGAAGCCATACCAGCGCTCCTTGAAGAACACGTGGCCGGACATCTCGCCGGCCAGGAGCGCACCGGTTTCCTTCATCTTGGCCTTGATGAAGCTGTGGCCGGTTTTCCACAAGAGCGGGCGGCCGCCGCGCTCGCGGATCCAGCCGAACAGCTTGCGCGTGGACTTCACGTCGAAAATGATTTCGGCGCCGGGGTTGCGGGAGAGCACGTCGTCGGCAAACAGCATCAGCTGGCGGTCGGGGAAGATGATGCTGCCGTCCTTGGTGACCACGCCCAGGCGGTCGCCGTCGCCATCGAAGGCCAGCCCGATTTCGGCGTCGCTGCTTTTCAGCGCGGCGATCAGGTCCTGAAGGTTTTCCGGCTGCGAGGGATCGGGATGGTGGTTGGGGAAATTGCCGTCGACTTCGCAGAACAGTTCCTCGACCTGGCAGCCCATGTCGCGGTAGAGCTTGGGGGCGAAGGCACCGGGGACGCCGTTGCCGCAGTCGACGATGATCTTCATCAGGCGTGAGATCTTCACGTCGGAGACGATGCGCGCGAGGTATTCGCCGGCGATGTCGTATTCGCGGTAGCTGCCGTTGCCGTGAACCAGATCATTGTTCACCAACCGCTCGCGCAGTTTCTGGATGGTGTCGCCCGACAGGGTTTCGCCGCCGAGCACCATCTTGAGGCCGTTGTAGTCGGGCGGGTTGTGGCTGCCGGTGACCATCACAGCGCTGTTCGTCCCCAGTTGATAGGCGGCGAAATAGGTCATCGGCGTGGCGACCATGCCGAGGTCGACGACGCCGATGCCGGCCTTTCGGATGCCGCGCGCCAGGGCTGCGGCGAGATCGGGGCCCGACAGACGGCCGTCGCGGCCGATGCAGATTTCGGTCTGGCTGCGTGCGACAGCCTCGGAGCCGATGGCGTGGCCGATGGCTTCGACGATTTCGGCGGTGAAGGTCTTGCCGACGATGCCGCGGATGTCGTAGGCCTTGAAGATTTCCTTGGGGTATTCCACAACGCACTCCCTGATTGGCGATGCGTCGATTCTACCTGTCCATCGTGGCGAAATGCTGCATCAGCCGCCTGGGCAGCCAGTCGATGTTGCCCGGGAACGGGCCGGACGGGAACGCGACGTGGCCGCCGGTGTCGGGCTGTTCGAGGGTGACGGCAGACGAGACATCGGCGGGACTAGGCAGGGCAGTGGCAGGCAGGAAAGGATCGTTCTTCGCGTTGATGACCAGCGTGGGCACGGCGATGGATTTCAGGAGTGGCTTGCTGGACACCCTGAACCAGTAATCGTCGGCGTCGCGAAATCCGTGCAGCCGCGCGGTGACCAGGGTATCGAATTCGCGGAAGGTGGTGGCGGCCCGGGTCGCCTCGGCATCGAGCAGGCCGGGGAATTTTTCCGCCTTGCGCAGGGCCTTGGCCTTGAGGGTGGCGAGGAAGCGCGCGGTGTACACGTTGCGGTTGAAACCGCTGTCGAGCGCGTTGCCGGCGGCGGTGAGGTCGAGCGGCGCCGAGATCGCGGCTGCCCGCGCGACCAGGCCTGTCGCAGCTTCCCCCGATTCGCCCAGCCATTTCAGCAGCGCGTTGCCGCCGAGCGAGACGCCGACGGCATAGAGCGGAACGTCCGGGTGCTGCGATTTGACATGGCGCAGCATGGTCTCGATGTCGACACTGTCGCCGGCGAAATAGGCGCGCAGGAGGCGGTTGTCCTCGCCCGAACAGCCGCGGAAGAGGGCGACGACACCGGTCCAGCCACGCTGCCGCACGGCGTGCATGAGGTCACGCGCGTAGTGGCTGTCCGAGCTGCCTTCGAGGCCGTGGAACAGCACCACGACGGGCTGGCCGGGCGTGCCGTCGACCCAGTCGAAATCGAGGAAGTCGCTGTCGGCGAGTTCGAGCCGCTCGCGCCGGTAGTCCACGCGCGGCACCGGAATGAAGAGGCTGGTGTAGATGGTTTGCAGGTCGCCGCCCGGCAGCCAGGCGGGGGCCACGTAGGGGTCGACGGCGGCGGGTTCGAGCGCGTGCGCGGGCATGGCCGCCATCATGACGGCTGCCCCCAGCAGCGCGCAAGCGCGCCGCATCAGCGGTGCGCGCGGGCGTCCGCCGCACCGCGCACGAACAGCAGGCAGCCCGCCTCCGAAGTGAGCCAGCCGTGCGGCTTGCCGCGCGGCGCGAAGTGGTAGTCGCCGGCGCGGCACGGCACGCCGTTGATGGTGGCGTCGCCTTCCAGCACCAGGCTTTCCTCGTCGAGTGCGTGTTCGTGCGGCGGGATGCGGGCGCCAGCGGCCATGCGCAGCAGGTAGGAACGCTGATCGCCGTCCTGACGCAACAGCTTGAGTTCCACGCCGCGCAGCAGGCGCACCCATTCGCCTTCGTGGCTGTGCACGAAGAGGTAGTCCGGGCCAGGCGCGTGCACGCGCTGGAACAGCTGCTCGCGTATGCGCGCGGCGGCGTCCGCGGAGGGCGGCTCGGGCGGGGTGACGGCGGCGAGCGCTTCGATCAGCGCGGCGTCGAGGGGGGCGGAAGTCTTGTTGTTTTTCATGCTGGGCCTCATGCCTGGCAAAGGGCGATGCGCAGGGCGTCCTGTGCGCGTTTCAGGTGGGACTTGACGGTGCCGAGCGGCAGCCCGGTCTGCTCGCTGATCTCCTGGTGCGACTGGTCCTTGTAGAAGGCCAGCCCCACCATCTGTCGCTGTACCGGGGTGAGCGCGGCGAGCGCGCGGCCGAGCGCGCCGGCCTGTTCGCTTGCCATCAGCCGGTCGAGCGGCGAGGCGTCCGGGCTGCTTTCCCCGTCGAGATAGGTTTCGGGATCGGGACAACTGACCGCACGGTCCAGCCGCCGCAGCGTGTCGAGTGCGCGGCTGCGCACCATCACCATCAGCCAGGCCAGCGGCTGGCCGCGTGCGGCGTCGTAGCGCACGGCTTCGCGCCAAGTCTGCCAGTAGGTTTCCACGCAGACTTCTTCCGCCAGTTCGTGGCGTCCGGCGATCCGGAATGCCAGCGCGTACACGCGCGACAGCGTGAGGTCGTACAGACGCGCGAGCGCGGCTTCGTCGCCCTGCGCCATGCGCTGGATCAGTTGAGCGAGCATGGCGCTTTGTGCGTCTTCGGCGGTGACGGGTTCCATGGACAAGCTACCCGGCAGGGCGTCAGGGTCGAACAGGTTCAGCGGTGGATTCATGTCGTGGTCCATTGTAGCGGCTGCCTTTTCCAGTACGCACGGCAGGTCGAAGCGGATGCATGCATCCGCCGCGCGGCCGGCTGCGTAAAGCAGGCGGGAGTCATCCCATGCTTACAGGAGAATCATCATGAACACGAAACCTTCCCTCGTCCGCACCTTTTCCGCGCTGTCGCTCGTCGCGCTGCTCGTTGCCTGCTCGGGCATGCAGAGCGCACCGCCTCGGTCGCTTTACGACCGCCTGGGCGGCAAGCCCGCGATCCAGGCGGTTGTCGACGATTTCATTGGCAATGTGGCTGCGGACGGACGCATCAACGGCTTTTTTGCCAATACCAATATCCCGCGCCTGAACACCATGCTGGTCAACCAAATCTGCGAGGCTACCGGCGGTCCCTGCAAATACGAAGGGCGCAGCATGAAAGCCGCCCATGCTGGCATGGGCGTGACCGATGCGCATTTCAATGCGCTGGTCGAAGACCTGGTGAAATCGCTGAACAAGTTCAACGTGCCCGAGAAGGAAAAGAACGAGCTCCTGACCGCGCTTGCTTCGATGAAGGGCGATATCGTCGCACGCTGAGCACATGAAATTCCAGCTCGTCAGCGAATGGCACCTGGCCGCTCCGCCCGAGGCGGTGTGGGACGTGCTCAATCGGCCTGAGGCCTGGCCGCAGTGGTGGCCGGAAATCCGTCGTGTTCGTCTTCTTGTGCCCGGCGACGGCAAGGACGAGGGCGCGGTGCGCCGCACCTGGTGGACGAGCCGGCTGCCCTACGGCTTCGTCATCGACTTCACCACCCGCGCAGTGGAAAAACCGCATTTGCTGGTGGTGGAGGCGAACGGCGATCTCGCCGGCATGGGGCGCTGGGAAATCGCTGCGATCCCGGTCGGAACCCGCGTGCGCTATGTCTGGCAGGTGCATCCACGTAAGACGTGGATGCGCTGGCTGACCCCGCTCCTGGCGCCCATGTTCGCCTGGAATCATCATGCGGTGATGCGCGATGGGGCCGTGGGCATGGCGCGCCACCTGGGTGTCGAGTTGATTGACTATCACAGGTTGAAAGCATCACGGGCATGAAGAACATGAACATGATCTGGGTGCCGGTTTTATGGTGTCTGTCGGGTGCGGTGTGGAGCATGCCCGACATCGCATTCGTACCGATTCCCGCCGGCGAATTCGTCATGGGCAACAGCCGTTTCGACGAGGTGGTGTTCGATCTGCCCGCCGGCGACGCCAGCCTGATCGAGGGCGAGCGCCCTGCGCACCGGGTGCGGATCACGCGCGGATTTGAACTTTCCAGAACCGAGATCACGCAGAGTCAAAGGTTCAATCTGATGAAGACGCGCCCTGGTCCGGCCGCCCTCTGGTCGCGACCCGACTGGCGCGCGTTGCCGGTGGTGTCGGTAAGCTGACACGATGCGCAGCGTTTCATTGCGGCGTTGAACCGTAAAGAACGCACGACCCGCTACCGCCTGCCAACCGAAGCCGAATGGGAATACGCCGCCCGTTCCGGCAGCGCCGACACCCGGCCTTTCACTGCTGCTGAACTGGCGGCACACGCCTGGTTTCTGGACAACTCGGGCGACGTGCCGCATCCCGTCGGCCAGCTCGCGCCCAATGCCAAGGGCTTGCACGACATGCTCGGCAATGCGTGGGAATGGGTGGCGGATCACTACGCGTCCGGTTATTACGCGCGCAGTCCTCTGGTCGATCCGTATGGCCCGGCTTCGGGCGGCCGCAGGGTGAGGCGCGGCGGCTCTTACCACTGCCCGCCCCACCCGATCCGCGTCAACTACCGTGCAGCCGATTCTCCAGACACCCGATATTCAGTGTTCGGATTTCGCGTGCCACGGGAAAGTCGCTGAAACGATGCATCCAGTCTTGCGCAAGCTGCGTATAGGCAAGTGACCCTCACTCAAAGGAGATGTAGATGAAGCAAACCTCGCGCTTGTTGTCAGGCATGATGGTGGCCGCGCTTGCCGGTCCAGCGTATGCTGGCAGTCTGTTTGACGGTGGCAAGCTGCTTGCCACGGGTGGTGTCAGCCAGGTCGAAGGGGCAGGCGGCGGCGGACTCACCCCCTGGGCGCTGATCACCGGGTACGGTACCCGCGATGGCATCGGTGCCAATGTGCATTACACCTATCTGAATACCGGCGACTATTCGCTCGATACATACGGCGTCGCAGTCGGCCTTTTCGACCGGCTCGAACTCTCGATCGCGCAGCAGAAGCTCAAGGGTATCGATGCAGCGCTCGACGGCGTGGAAATCCGTCAGGATGTCTTTGGCGCCAAAGTGAAACTGTTTGGCAATGCGGTGTATGACCAGGACCGCTGGATGCCGCAGGTGGCGGTCGGGTTGCAACACAAACGCAACAAGGGCATCGATGGACTTCAGGGACTGGGTGTGAACGAGGCGACCGATTTGGGCGCGAAGCGCAACAAGGGTACCGATTACTACGTATCGGCGACCAAGCTGTTTCTGGCGCAGAGCCTGCTGGTCAACGGCACCTTGCGTCTGACAAAAGCCAACCAGTTCGGATTGCTCGGTTTTGGCAGCGCAGCCGATGACGACTACGAGCTCATGCCGGAGGTTTCGGTGGCTTATTTGCTCAACCGCAAGTTTGCAGTCGGTACCGAGTACCGTGCGAAGCCGCGCAACCTCGGTGGACTCGATCAGGAAGAAGCCGCCTATGATGTGTTTGCCGCATGGTTTCCCACCCGCAACGTGTCGTTTACCCTAGCCTACGTCGATCTCGGAACCATCGTCAAGGCTTTCAACCCGGACGATCAGCGTGGTGCTTATCTATCCGTCCAGCTTGGCTTCTAAGCCGGCTTTATCTGGAGATTCTCATGCGTAAATCAATGCTTATCATCTGCGCCGCCATGCTGCTGGGGGGCGCTTCCATTCCGGTGTCGGCGAACAGCGACCTGATGGCGCAATTTGGCGGCCGGGATGGCTTGCAAAAGATCGTCGACGAAGCGGTGGACAGATGGGTGAACGATCCGCGCATCGGCCACCATTTCGCCAACGCACGTTTACCTTATCTGAAGGCGCAACTGGGGGAACAGTTTTGTGAACTACTGGGTGGTGGCTGCAAGTACGCCGGTGCGGACATGAAATCCAGCCACGCCGGCCGCAACCTCACCAACGCCGATTTCAATTTTCTGGCTGAAGATTTGCAAATCGTGATGGCGCAGCATGGGGTTCCCTTTTCGGCGCAAAACAAACTGGTCGCCAAACTCGCCCCCATGCAGCGCGATATCGTGACCAAATAGCGTTTTTGCTTGTGCGTTTCCCTGTGGGGTTGTGGAGCCGCCTTCGGACGGCTCTTTTTTTCGCATGCGCAGGGCGCCGCTCAATGCAGGGTTAGAGGCGCGGTTCGGGCCGGCGGCGTGCCGCCGACCTGCAAGGGCGAGGCATGGTGCAGCACCATGTGCCAGCCGTCGGTTCCCCTGCGATACAGGTTGGTGGCGAGGATGGGCGGGCGCGGCCTGGTTTCCTGGCCGATGGTGAGGTATTCGCGCACGATGCGGATGACCTGGCCGGCCTCGCGGATGTCGTGCGCGAGTTCCACCTGCACGCGGAACTGGCCGGCGGCCTCGAACAGGCTCTTCCAGCCTGCCGCCACCGCAGCGCGGCCATTCAGCGGCGCGGCGAGCGGATGCAGACAGGCTATGGACTCATCACTGGCCCACACCGCCATCATGGCGTCGAGCGAACGGGCCTCGAAGGCGGCGTAGAAGGCGGCTTCGGCGGCTTCCGGGGAGGGAAAGGCGGGGGCGGTCATGGAAGGCATCTGCAACGAAGGGTGCAGCAGAGGACGCTATCGGGGCCACGGAATGCGAGGCCCCGACAGCGTGTCAGTGATGGCCGCCGCTGGGCTTGCCTTTCAGGCGATAGAGCGTGCCGCAATAGGGACACAGCGCATCGCCGCGTGCTTCGATGGGCAGGTAGACGCGCGGGTGCGCATTCCAGTCTGCGTGTTGCGGCATCGGGCAGTGCAGGGGCAGGTCGCTCTCGGTGACCTCGATGACGCGCTGGGTGTTGTCGCTCTTGGTGTTGCCGTGCTGATCGCTCATGCCGCGCTCGCTTATTTGACCGGGGTGAGCCAGCCGGTGTGGGCCGCGGCGCGGCCATGCACGCAGTCGAAATACATCGCCTGCAGCTTCGCCGTGATCGGGCCGCGCGTGCCCTCGCCGATGGCGCGGTTGTCGAGCTCGCGGATCGGTGTGACTTCGGCGGCGGTGCCGGTGAAGAAGGCTTCGTCGGCGCTGTAGACCTCATCGCGGGTGATGCGTTTTTCGATCACCGGCAGGCCGATCTCGCCGGCCAGCTGCACGATGGTGTCGCGGGTGATGCCTTCCAGCGCGCTGGTCAGGTCGGGCGTATAAAGTTTGCCGTTGCGGATGATGAAGACGTTTTCCCCGGAGCCTTCGGCAACGAAGCCGTCGACGTCGAGCAAGAGCGCTTCGTCATAGCCGTCCATCTCGGCTTCCTTGTGCGCGAGGATGGAATTCATGTAGTTGCCGTTGGCCTTGGCCTTGCACATGGTGATGTTCACATGGTGGCGCGAGAACGAGCTGGTCTTTACGCGGATGCCGTTGTCCAGCGCTTCCTGGCCCAGGTAGGCGCCCCACGGCCAGGCGGCGACAATGACGTGCACCGACAGGTTCTTGGCCGAGATGCCCATGGCTTCCGAGCCGAAGAAGGCCATCGGGCGCAGGTAGCCGGATTCGAGCTTGTTCTCGCGCACCACGGTGCGCTGCGCTTCGGAAAGCGTGGCCTTGTCGAACGGAAGTTTCATGCCGAGGATGTGGGCGGAGCGGAACAGCCGGTCGGTGTGTTCCTTGAGGCGGAAGATCGCCGTTCCCTGTTCGGCCTTGTATGCGCGCACGCCCTCGAAGACACCCATGCCGTAGTGCAGGGTGTGGGTGAGGACGTGGGTGGTGGCGTCGCGCCAGGGAACGAGCTTGCCGTCGTACCAGATGACGCCATCGCGGTCGGCCATGGACATGGTGAAGAGTCTCTTAACGAATGGAAATAAACGATTTTACCGGAATCTTTACGGCGCGAAGTGCGCTGTGGCACGATGTTGCCATCCGGGAGACTGAAAATGCGATGGAAAGGGCTGGCCGTTGCGCTGCTGTTGCCGCTGACGACTTGGGCCGAACCGCCACGTTTCGACCACTACCTGCTGGCGTTGAGCGTGGCGCCGGCGTTCTGCGAGGACGAGCCGCAGCGCAAGCGGAAATTCGCCCAGTGCCAGGCTCTGTCCGAGGCCGGCTTCAGGGCGATGCCGCTGACCCTGCACGGGCTGTGGCCGAATCGCGCCGATCGCAGGCACCCGGCGTATTGCGGCGGCGAGGCCGGCGGCGCGTTCTGCCGCCTGCCGCCGCTGCGGCTGCCGGCTGCAACGCGTGCGCGGCTGGAACAGGCGATGCCGGCGGCTGCGGATTGCCTGGATCGCTATCAGTGGGCCAAGCACGGCAGCTGCTCGGGGCTCGCCGAGGCCGCGTATTTTGCCGCTTCGGCCGCGCTCACCGAGCGCGTCAACCGCGCGATTGGCGGCGAGATCGCGCGCCACATGGGCCGCGAAGTCAGCCTTGCCTACCTGCGCGAAGCCCTGTCCAGGGCCGACCCGGCGCTGAGGGAGGCCGTCATCTTCGACTGCCGGACACCGCGCACGTCCGACCCCGCCAAGCGCCGTCCCATGCTGCGCGAGGTGCGGATTTATTTCGCGCGCGATCCGGCAACCGGGGCGCCGGGGCGGCCGCTTGCCTACGCCGGCGCAAATGTCAGGCATTACAACTCGGGCTGTCCGCAGGGCATGGCCTACGTCGATACGCCGCTGGATTGAGGACGTTCAGGGCGTGTTGATGCGAACGAATTCGGGGAAGTAATCCGCCCGCACGATGTAGGTGCCGTCGCAGTTGTAGGAGGCGCGCACGATGCCCTCGGACAGCGAAATCGCGGCATTGCGCAGGTAATAGCCTTCGATGCTGCGCAGCACGTTGAAGCTCTGCACGATTTCGTCGATGCGGTCGGCCGCCAGCGGCTTCCAACTGGTGCGCTCCGCGTCCATCAGCTCCAGCCAGTGGGCAGGCAGGTAATGGCGCAGCGGGCCGCTCTGGATCATCGCGCGCACCCAGGCGATGGTGCGGACCTTTTCCTCATACGGCACCGCCACGAAATGCCGCGCGGTGTAGCCCGGCTTCACCAGGTCCTCGGCATCGTGCACCTCGTAGGCGAAGGGGTTGAAGATCGATTCGGTGCGCACTTCCGAGCTGTTGAAGCCGATGTAAATCGCGTACACCCCGGTGTCGCGCAACAGCGCGGCGCAGGCTTGCAGCACCGTGCCTGCAATGTGGTCGAGCCGCGACTGCTGGCGCGGGCGCAATGGAACGGTTTCGCGCAGGCTGGGATCGCCCTTGATGCTGACAAAGGGGGTATCGGCGGGCAACCCGAAGGCGCCGACGATGGGTTCGTGCAGCAGGCAGACATTGGCGTCGGAGGTTGAAGACAGGGCGGGTTCCATCCCGCCATTGTCGCACTGTCGTAATGATTTTAAAGATACGTCTTGGCTTCTTCGCCGGGATTGGGCAGTCCCGCCAGCCGCCAGGCTTCGCGCGGGTTGGGGAACAGATGTTGCATGCAGGTGGCGCTTTGTTTGGTAAGGTGGCAGACATGGCTCAGTGCGGTCACGCTGCTGTGCTTGGCAAACTCGCGCCGCAGGGCGTGCAGCAGGGCGAATTGTAATTCACTGAGTTTGCCCATGCCGTCATTCTGGGCGATGCGGTCGGCCAGGCTTTCGCTCCACATGGCCGGGTCGAGCAGGAATCCGTCGGGGTCGAAGATGGCGGTGCCTGGTGTGTTCATGGCAAGTTCCTGGAAAGCTCCGGTAACGGTATATATAGCACCCCATCTGGAATCGGCGAGCTTCGCCGTCGGCCTGCGCGGTGGCCTGCGCTGTTCAGGCGTTTCCGAGCCGGGCCACCAGCTTGCGCACCGGCGTCGGCAGGGCGGCATCGAGCGCATCGGCCGGCGGCAGCCAGATCTGCCCCGGCAGCGTGGCGCGACGCGGTGCGAGCTCCACCTGGACGGGCAGGATGTGCAGCCTGAAGTGGGTGAAGCTGTGGCTGAGCTGGGGCCATGCGTGCTGCGTCTGCGCGGTGAAACCGAAGCGGTCGAGGCAGTGGCTGGCGGGGTCGGCTTCGGGTGCAAGCTCGGGCAGGCTCCACATGCCGCCCCACACCCCGCGCGCCGGGCGTTTTTCCAGCATCAGTTCGCCACGGTCGAGCAGCAGCAGCATCTGGACCTGTCTTTCGGGCAGGGTTTTCCTGGGGCGCGGCGTGGGTAGTTCGGCGGTTCGTTGCTGCGTGTTGGCCACGCAGCCGGTGCTGACCGGGCATGCGGAACAGGCCGGCCGGCTGCGGGTGCAGACGAGCGCGCCGAGGTCCATCATGCCCTGGGTGTAGGCCTCGATGGCGGTGTGCGGCAGATGCGATTCCGCCAGTTGCCACAGCGCGGTTTCGACTTCCTTGTCGCCTGGCCAGCCGGCTATCCCGCCGTGGCGCGCCAGCACGCGCTTGACGTTGCCGTCGAGGATGGCGGCGCGCTGGCCGAACGCCAGCGCGGCAATGGCTGCGGCGGTCGAACGCCCGATGCCGGGCAACTGCGCGATCTGTTCGGGGCCGGCTGGAAATTTTCCGTCATGCCGTTCGAGGATGAGCCGCGCAGCGGCATGCAGGTTGCGCGCTCGGCTGTAATAGCCGAGTCCGCTCCACAGCGCGAGCACCTCGTCCTCGTGCGCCGCAGCCAGGCTAGCCAGGTCGGGAAAGCGCGCGACAAAGCGCTCGAAGTAGGGAATGACGGTGGTGACCTGGGTCTGCTGCAGCATGATTTCCGACAGCCAGATGCGGTAGGGGTCGCGGCTGCTCTGCCAGGGCAGGGCGTGGCGGCCGTGGCGCTGTTGCCAGCGGACGATGCAGGAGGCAAATGAATTCACCCCGGCAGGGTAACCGGGGTGTAGGGGTGAATCAATGGCGCGGGCCATATTGCCCGCAATACGCCTTCAGCTGTGGCCGAGTTTCTGGCGGAACAGGTTCATCAGCTTGCCAAACGCCGATTCGGTGATGGACTTGCGTTCCACCAGCACTGCTTCGCCGCGGCGCAGCTTGTCGGCCAGGCGAAGCAGGCTGATCGAGAAGCTGTTCATGCCGTCCTGGTCCGAGAACAGGTAGGTGTTCCGGATGCCACTGATCCAGCCCAGCCGCGCCCAGCGGAAGGTGCCGTCGTCATAGTGGAACTCCACCCAGTCGCTCTTGTTCAGGGCGCGGGCGCGCAGGGTGAATTCGTCTTCGTATTCAGGTGCGGAGGATTCATTTGCGGCAGCAGGCGCGGCCGTGTGGGGGGCAGCTTCGGCTTCGGTTTGTGCCGCAATCCCATCGATTTCTTCGGGCGTGATGTCGGGCAGCGGGACCGGCTGCGTGTTGGGGCGCACCGCGTTGGCGTGCAGGATGACCAGGGTGGCAAAGAAGCGGTCGGAGAGTTTTTGCGGCAGTTCGATTTCTGCCGTGCCTTCGCGCAGCCGTTTCAGCAATCCGGGCAGAATGCGCACCAGCATCAGCCGTGCGTCCATGTCGGCTTTGGGCTGTACGCTCCATACCAGTTCGCGCATGGTTTCGACGTGGCTGTTGAAATGCGCGCCCTGCTCGCCTTCGTTGATGTAGTCCCGGGTCAGCAGCCGTGCCCAGTCGCGCCGCAGGAATTCCTGCACGACCCCCTCAGCCGGCTGATCCTTGAGCGCGCGATTGACGAAATCGTGCACGATGACGGGCGCAAGCTCCGCACGCTCGGCCCGCTTGATCTGGTCGATGTCCTGCTGCAGGCTGGCGCCCACGGCTACTTCCAGCGTATCCTCCAGCTGGGTGCCCATCGCCTCCAGTTCGGTGGCGGCGGAATCAAAAACGGCGATGTCCTTCTCGAAGCTATCGAGCACCCGGCTGACCACTTGGGAAATGGCCTCCAGCCGCGCATTGCCCGCGTCGTTCTCGGGCAGGTGGACGGCAAGCGTGGCGATCGCATCCAGCATGCGGCGTACCGGATGATTCGACTGCGAGAAGAAATTGCGGTCCAGCATCGCTGCCTTCAGCACGGGAATCTGCAGGCGCGCGATTTGTGCCTTGAGGCGGTCCGGGATCGAGGATTCGTCGAACACCACGTCGAACAGCATCGCCACCGCATCCACCAGAACGGCATCGAGCGGGCTTGCCGCCTGCATCACCGGACTTTGCTGCAGGTTGCGCAGCACGTTCTGGATGGCGCTGGCTTCCAGCAGGGGCAGTTCGAAACGAACGCCACCAGGCAGCAGCATGGCGCCAGCCTGCAGCTGGCCGAGTGAGTCGAGCAGGCTGAATCCAGCAGCACCTGCCAATCCGGCGCCTTTTGCGCCGCCGCCAGCCTGCGCCGTGCCGCCGGCAAGCTGCTCGAGCAGTTTGAACATGTCGTTGCCGGCTTGTGTTGCGGAGCTCGTGCTGCCGGGTGGGGCGGCAGGGTTTCGTGTGTGGCTTTTCGTTCCGCCTTTGAGGTCGGGCAGGATGCCGCTGTCGATCAGGTAACGGTTGATCGATTGATAGATTTGCGCGAGCTCGGTGGTCAGCACCAGATCGAACTGGTTAAGCAGAACAACCCTGATGTTCTGATCCAGGTGCAGGCTGGCCATGCCGTCCAGTAGGGATTCGCACAGTTTTCGGGGTGCAAGCGGGTTGTCTTTTTCGGAGAGTTCGGAGCGGTCCAGTAGTTTGGCGATGCGGGCATCCAGCGCAACCAGTTCTTCTGCGCAGTTGAAATGCATGCGGGCAGTGGCCTTGTCGACCGCAAGCGTGATTTCGAAATCCTGGTCGTCCATCAGCGACAACTCGGATAGCTCGAACGTGGCTGATTTCTTGTCTTTGTCCTGGCCATGCGCAAAGTTGCTGAAGGCGTTGCAATAGGCATCCTTGCATGCGCTCAGCAGCTCGTTGGCCTGCCTGTTGAGGACGCCTTGGGCGTCGTAATAGGTATTGCGCGTCTCCAGCAATGGCGCGCGAGCGGCCATTGCCAGCAGGGCGTTTTCCATTGCTTCGGTTTGCCGCGTCAGCGCACGGGTCGCGCCCTCGATCAGCAGATCGCGGCTGCCATGCAGAATGGTCAAGGCCTCTGCAGAGAGCTGCGCACGGCGTGAACGCTCGAACTGGTTGAGGTTGACTACAACTGAGTTGTCTGGCATTTCGCGCTCCATTGGGTCACCTCGCGGTATCGGCGGCTGGCCGACCAGAGAACGGGGAGAGGGCGCGTGACCGGGAATGACCGGCGGCCCCGCTGTCTCGAATGTCCATGGGGGCACAAATATCGAGACCGGAAACTTTGCGTCCCCGCCTCGCGGCGGGTTTGCCCTGTTCGGTGGTCGTCGGTTATGTCGAGAAATCGACATAAAACCGCATAATCAATTTATCGGCAGCTTCAGGAAAAACTTTAAGTCGTCCGGTAAAAGTAACTTCATTCCGGATAGGTGGGAATGGGTATTTATAAGCTTGGAAAAGCCTTGAGAGTGAGTTGATGCTCGCCAACATGGGCGCCGGAGGGCCAGCGCAGCCGACGAAGTGCGTTGTTCGCCGGTACGCTCTGGAAAAGTGCCAGTCGGGCTCGAGCGGGCAGTCAAGCCGGAATCCTGCCTTGGAGGGAGTGGAGCGGGCGAAGGGAATCGAACCCTCCTCATGAGCTTGGGAAGCTCAGGTAATGCCACTATACGACGCCCGCGCAATACTGCGCCCTTTCAGGGTGCTTGCGCCTTCATGCCCTGCAGGGTGCTTCAGGGTAGAATTGGCCATTCTACTGAATAGTCCTGCCGGATAGAAGTTGTGATTGAACTGGTCATCAACGGCGAAACCCGTACCTTCCCTGCGCCGCTCACCCTTGCCCAACTGATCGAGTCGCTGGATTTGGCGGGGAAACGCATTGCCATCGAGAAAAATGGCGAAATCGTCCCGCGCAGTCAGCATGCCGGCACGCCGCTGGTCGGCGGCGACCGGCTGGAGATCGTCGTCGCGGTCGGCGGCGGCTGATGTGGGTGAGGGGTGAGGCGTAAGGAGTGAAGTGTAAAGCTCCGGCCTTTACCCCCCACTCCCCGCTCCTTACCCTTCACTCCTTACGCCTCACCTGAATTTATGGAACCTCTCGTCATCGCCGGAAAGTCCTATGCCTCCCGCCTGCTGGTCGGCACCGGAAAATACAAGGATTTTGAACAGACGCGCCTCGCGGTCGAGGCCTCGGGCGCGGAAATCGTCACCGTCGCCATCCGCCGCACCAACATCGGCCAGGATGCCGGCCAGCCCAGCCTGCTCGACGCACTGCCGCCGTCGAAATACACCTATCTGCCCAACACCGCGGGCTGCTACACCGCGGACGACGCGATCCGTACCCTGCGCCTGGCGCGCGAACTGCTGGACGGCCATGCGCTGGTCAAGCTCGAGGTGCTGGGCGATGCCGAATCGCTGTTTCCCAATGTGACCGAAACGATCAAGGCCGCCGAGGTGCTGGTGAAAGATGGCTTCCAGGTGATGGTCTACACTTCGGACGATCCGATCGCCGCCAAACGGTTGGAAGATATCGGCTGCGTCGCGGTGATGCCGCTGGCGAGCCTGATCGGTTCCGGCATGGGCATCCTCAATCCGTGGAACCTGCAGATCATCATCGACCGCTTGAGCGTACCGGTGATCGTCGACGCCGGCGTCGGCACCGCGAGCGACGCCACCATCGCGATGGAGCTCGGCTGCGATGCCGTGCTGATGAACACCGCGATTGCCGGCGCGGGCAACCCGGTGCTGATGGCCTCTGCGATGAAAAAGGCGGTGGAAGCCGAGATCGGAAGAGAGTCGTGGAGGGAAAGAGTGTGACGGGGGGCGTGGTGGTCGCG
>CAMTWC010000039.1:0-15075 GCA_947085345.1 uncultured Gammaproteobacteria bacterium
GCCTTGACCGGCGCTGTCTGACTCGCTGTGGTGGCGAGTCGGATGACTTGGGGGTGAAAGTCCCCTACACACCCGGCAAGGGGATGTGTTGGACGAAGTAATCGGGCCGAGGCCGCAGATCGCCCGAAAGTCGCTCAAAAACAGTTACGATGCGACGACTCCAGTGTGTTCAATGAACCGCCGGATGCGGAACCGCACGTCCGGTGGTGTGAGAGGACGGCGGGGGTAACCCCGTCCCCTACTCGATCGTCAAGCAAACTCGAAAATAAATATCCAAATGAATTCATGCGGTTAACATCCATCTACGACTTTAGTCGTATAGCGTGTTCTCGTTCCCGGCGGTAAGTTTGGTGGCGTGGGCCATTTGCTCACGTTCAACAATTCAAAGGAGGCGGTATGAACAAGCTGTTCAAGGTTTTGCTGGTGTTGTCGGGGTTGGTCGCGTTTCCTGTATTTGCAGCGGTAAATATCAATACCGCCACGCAGTCTGAACTCGAGGCGATCAAGGGCGTGGGACCGGCGAAAGCCAAGGCCATCGTCCAGTACCGGGAGACCAATGGCAAGTTCAAGAATGTGGATGAACTGGATAATGTGAAGGGCTTTGGCAAGGCCAGCGTCGACAAGTTGAGGGAGGCGTTATCGGTTAGCCCCGAGCAAGTGAAAAAGTAGTATCAGCCTCTGTCTGATAGGGTTGGGCGTATCCCGCAGCAGCAAAAGCTGCGGGATACGAAGCATGTTCTTCAAGTGCAGCAAGCAATCCAGTAAACCGGGCTGTTCGTCATGAATGTGCCTGGCGATTAGTTTGGCCGGAGTGAGAGCCAGACCCGGTCTGATAGCGTTGCCCCCGGTATAATCCCGCTCTTTCCTTGCCGTCCCCGGTTCCCCATGTCTACCCTCGCCATCATTCTGATCGCGACTGCTGCTGGCAGCTTGCTGAGCTTGTTGCTGGCAGCGGTCGTGGCGCTGTCTGCCCGTCCCAGCTGGGTGCCTGTGCTGGTGAGCTACGCCATTGGCGCATTGCTGGGCGCGTCGCTTCTGGAAGTGTTGCCAGAGGCGGTGGCCATGAAAAACGGGAATATCGAGACGGTGGCGAAAGCGCTGCTGGGCGGCATTCTGCTGTTCTTTTTTCTTGAAAAACTCGTGTTGTGGCGACACTGCCACGATGATATCTGCGAGGCGCATGGCAGCCACGAACACGGGCATGATCACGGACGTTCCGGCCTGATGATCACGGTTGGCGATACCTTCCATAACTTTGTCGACGGCATCATCATCGCGGGCGCCTTCCTGGTAGATTTCCGCCTGGGGGTGGTCACCGCTCTGGCGATCATCTCGCACGAAATTCCGCAGGAGATTGGCGATTTTCTGATTCTGCTGCACTCGGGCTATAGCCGAACACAGGCATTGTTGCTTAATTTGCTGACCGCGGTGGCGACCATGGTGGGGGCATTGCTGGGCTATTACGCCCTGTCGATGCTGGAAGGCTGGACCCCGGTGCTGCTGGGGCTGGCGGCGGCGAGCATGTTGTATGTAGCCCTGTCGGACCTGATTCCCGGTTTGCACAAACGCGCGGAAATCGGGTCGACCCTGCAGCAACTCGCGCTAATCGGGATGGGGATCGGCAGCGTCGCGCTGGTCGGCACCCTGATCGGCCATGGCCATTGAGCATCGCCGTCGACGCGGCGCGTCAGCAACATAAACAAACAGCGCAATCGGCAGCACACCCAGAAAAAACAGGATGGCCAGCGCCCTGCCGACACTGCTGGCGGTGACCGCCATCATCAGAATCACATAGGCCCAGCCTATCGCTACGATATACATTTCAAGCTCCATCAGGATTGAACGTCATGATAACCAAAGCAAAACCCGCCCGCACACCGACTGTCGGATTTGTATCGCTCGGCTGCCCGAAGGCGACGGTCGATTCCGAACGCATCCTGACGCAACTGCGTGCCGAAGGATACGGAATCGTCGGCAGTTACGACAACGCCGACGTGGTGGTGGTCAACACCTGCGGCTTCATCGATGCGGCGGTTCAGGAATCGCTCGAGGCGATCGGCGAAGCACTGGCGGAAAATGGCAAGGTGATCGTCACCGGCTGTCTCGGCGCCAAGGGCGATGTGGTGCGCGAGGCGCACCCCAAGGTGCTGGCGGTGTCCGGCCCGCACGCGCTGGATGAGGTGATGGACGCGGTGCACACGGCGCTGCCGAAGCCGCACGATCCCTTCGAGGACCTGATCCCGCCGGGCGGCATCAAGCTTACGCCGCGCCATTACGCCTACCTGAAAATTTCCGAAGGCTGCAATCACCGCTGTACCTTCTGCATCATTCCGTCGATGCGCGGCGATCTGGTGAGTCGCCCGATCGGCGAGGTGATGCGCGAGGCGGAAGCACTGGTCGGCGCCGGCGTGCAGGAACTGCTGGTGGTCTCGCAGGACACCAGTGCCTATGGCGTCGATGTCAAATACCGCACGCAATTCTGGGGCGGCAAGCCGGTCAAGACCCGGCTGAAGGAATTGTGCGATGCGTTGGCCAGCTTCGGCATCTGGGTTCGCCTGCATTACGTCTATCCGTACCCATCGGTCGACGACGTGATTCCGCTGATGGCCGACGGCATCATCCTGCCCTATCTCGACATTCCGTTTCAGCATGCCAGCCCGCGCATTCTGAAATTGATGAAGCGCCCCGGCGCGGTCGAGAAGACGCTGGACCGCATCCAGTCCTGGCGTGCCGCCGTGCCTGACCTCACGTTGCGCTCGACCTTCATCGTCGGTTTTCCCGGCGAAACAGATGCCGAGTTCGAGGAATTGCTGGCCTTTTTGAAGGAGGCGCAGCTCGACCGCGTCGGCTGCTTCAAGTACTCGCCGGTCGAAGGCGCGGCGGCCAACGAATTACCCGGTGCCGTGCCGGAAGAATTGAAAGAAGAACGCCTGGAGCGCTTCATGGAAGTGCAGGCGGAGCTCTCGGCTGCCAGGCTCGATGCCAAGATCGGCCGCGAAATCGAGGTCCTCGTCGACGAGGAGGACGAGGTCGGCACGCTGGCGCGCAGCCATGCCGACGCACCGGAAATCGACGGCGTAGTCTATCTCGAAGGGGTGTTCGACCTGCGGCCGGGAACGCGTCTCCAGGTACGCGTCGAGGAAGCCGACGAGCACGACCTGTGGGCGACGCCGGTCTGAGCTGCCTCGCGGATCGTTTCAGGTCAGCATCGAGATCAGGCGGTGCGGTCGTCGCCAGAGTTTCCAGGCGTCGCGTCCGTGCAGGTCCAGTGCCTTGCCGCTGACCGGGTCAAGCAGACGCAGGCCGCGCGGGCCGATTTTGCGCAGCGCGCCCAGGAGCGGCACGAACCAGCCCTGCTCCAGTTCACGCAGCGCTTCGCGCCAGCCGTAGGCGTCGCCCACCTGTCCGGCACTTGTTAAGGCGTCGAGCAGAATCACCCCATCGCTGCCAAACAATTGCGCGTCCCGATGCTCGGGAAGCGCTTGTACGCGCGCGTTGCAGAAGGCTCCCAGTGCTTGCGCTTCGGCATTCCCGGCATACAGCAGACCAGGGGGGGCGCAGGTGACGGGCAGTCCGCCGCCACCCCACAGCCACAGCGAATTCACCGGCAGCTCGCCGCGCGCTTCGCGCGCCTGATTCACCGGATGCACGTGCAGCAGCATTTGCAGTTCATTCAACTCGGACCGAAACCGCATGGCGTCCGGGCCTTGCGGCAGCAGCGGATCGATATCGCATCCCACTGCGACCGACAGCGGCGTGGTGGTCAGGCGCGGCGCTTCTGGAAATCGCAGGTACCAGCGTTGCGGGTGCAGGGGCAACGGGCTGAGATCGGCACCAAAATGCCGGCCGATGGTGTCGGCAAGGGCATCCGCTTCCTCGCGCGACAAGGAAAGGACGTCGCTCCCCGCCAGCACGATGCGATCGCGCATCACCCGCAGATGCACCGGGTCGGCGCGCAGCCAGTAGGCGTCCCCGGCTTCACCGCCATCGGCCGCCAAGGTGATCGGGGCGAGCGGCCAGTCCTGCTGGCGTTCGATTCCCAGTGCTGCACACAGGGCGGCTTCCACGCCCCCGTCCGGGCATGACTGGCGGCTGCCGCGCGCGAGCAGGGTTTGCAGCGCGGGCAGACGCAGATCCGGAGCCGCCGCTTTCAGCAGGTGTCTTGTCGGGAACAGATGGGGAATCAGGAAAAGCATCTGCCGAGTGTAGCAAAGCGGATTCGCTAAAATGGTGGCCATGCGCCAGCTTTTCCATGAAATCACCGTTCTTACCCGCGGCAAGGGATTGTATGCATTTACGCCGCAGGTGCGTGACTGGGTGCGGACGAGCGGTATCCTGCATGGCCTGCTTACGCTGTTTATCCGCCACACCTCGGCGAGCCTGCTGATCCAGGAAAACTACGATCCTGCGGTGCAGACCGATCTGGAGCGCTTCCTGTCGCGGCTGGTTCCGGAGGGCGATCCGATCTACGAACACACCCTGGAGGGCGCGGACGACATGCCGGCGCACGTGCGCGCGGCGCTGACGCAAACCCACCTGGCGATTCCGGTTGCCGACGGCGCGCCGCTGCTCGGCACCTGGCAGGGGATTTATGTCTTCGAACACCGGCGTGGTGCACAGACCCGCAGCGTGGTGCTGCACCTGCTGGGCGACTAGGGCGGCTGTGGCATACTCCGGGCATTCATACTGAGAGCCCTGTTTTGCTACCCTTTGAACTCCTGGTCGGCCTGCGCTACACCCACGCCAAGCGCCGCAACCATTTCATTTCCTTCATTTCCATCGTCTCGATGGCGGGGATTGCGCTCGGCGTCATGGCGCTGATCGTGGTGCTGTCCGTGATGAACGGCTTTCAGGAAGAACTGCGCGCGCGCATTCTCGGCGTGGTGGCGCACCTGGAAATCAGCGGTCCGGCCGATCGTCTGGCCGACTGGCGCGGGGTACTGGCGCAGGCGCAACAGAACCAGGACGTGATGTCCGGCGCACCCTATGTCAACGCGCAGGGCATGCTGGCCAACGGTGACATGGTGCGCGGCGCGATCATCCGCGGCGTGCTGCCGGAAATGGAAAGCCGGGTCGCCGATTTTGCCCGGCACATGAAGGCGGGAGAACTGGCCGATCTCAAGCCCGGCGAATTCGGCATCATCCTCGGCGGCGAGCTCGCGCGCGTGCTTGGCGCGTATCCCGGCGACAAGGTGGTGCTGCTGACGCCGCAGGGCAACATCACGCCGGCCGGGGTGATGCCGCGCGTCAAGCAGTTCACCGTGACCGGCATCTTCGAGGCCGGCATGTTCGAGTACGACTCCGGCCTGGCGCTGATCCACCTGCAGGACGCGCAAAAGCTGCTGCGGCTGGGCGAGGATGTGTCGGGTGTGCGGCTGAAGCTGACCGAACTGTTCCGCGCGCCCTTCGTGACGCAGGAACTGTCGCAAAGCCTCAGCGGCGATTACTACCTCACCGACTGGACGAAAAGCCACGCCAACTTCTTCCGTGCGGTGGCGATCGAAAAGCGCATGATGTTTCTGATCCTGCTGCTGATCGTCGCCGTCGCCGCATTCAACATCGTCTCCACCCTGGTGATGGCGGTGACCGACAAGCAGTCCGACATCGCCATTCTGCGCACCCTCGGCGCCCAACCTGCCTCGATCATGAAAATCTTCATCGTGCAGGGCGCCTTCATCGGCGTGTTCGGCACCGTGCTGGGGGTGGCGAGCGGCGTGCTGCTGGCGTTCAATCTCGATATCGTGGTGCCCTTCATCGAGCGCATGGCCGGCATGGACCTGTTCCCGGCGGATGTGTATTACATCAACGAACTGCCGTCCAAGCTGGTGTGGAATGACGTCGGTCTCATCGCGGGGATTTCGCTGCTCATCAGCCTGGTCGCCACGCTGTACCCGAGCTGGCGCGCCTCGCGCATCAATCCGGCGGAGGCGCTGCGTTATGAATGAGGTTGTGTTGAGCTGTGCCGGGCTGGGCAAGGTCTTCCGCCAGGGCAGGACCGATGTGCCGGTGCTCGGCAGCGTCGACCTGGAAATCCATGCCGGCGAGTCGCTCGCCATCGTCGGTGCCTCGGGCTCGGGCAAGAGCACCCTGCTGCATCTGCTGGGCGGGCTCGACACGCCGACCACCGGGACGATCAGCCTGATGGGGCGCGACCCCTTCGCGATTTCCGAGGCCGAGCGCAGCGATCTGCGCAACCGTGCGCTCGGTTTCGTCTACCAGTTTCACCATCTGCTGCCCGAGTTTACCGCGCAGGAAAACGCCGCCATGCCCTTCCTCATCCGCCGCATGGCGCGGGCCGAGGCACTGGCGCGCGCCGCCACCATCCTCGAGGAGGTCGGCCTCGGCCACCGTCTCGACCACCGCCCCGGAGAACTCTCCGGCGGCGAGCGCCAGCGCGTCGCCATCGCCCGCGCCCTGGTCACGCAGCCGGCGTGCATCCTCGCCGACGAGCCCACCGGCAACCTCGACCGCCACACCGCCGACGCGGTGTTCGACCTGATGCGCGAGCTCAACCGCAAGCACCGGACCAGCCTGGTCGTGGTCACCCACGACGCCGAACTGGCGGCGCGCATGGACCGGCAGATGCGGCTGGTCGACGGAAGCCTGCAGCCGGCCTGATCCCTCGACGCGATGCGGCTTCCCCTCATCGCGTTCTGTCTCGGCGTGTGGCTGTTGCAGCAGCAGGCCGCCCTGCCGTCCGCGCGCTGGGCCGGGCTGCTGCCGTTGCTGCTGGCGGTGCTGTGGCTGCCGGCTTTCTCCCGTCCCGTTGCCGAATTCGCCCGCCGCCTGGGCATCGTGCTGCTGTGCGTGGCGCTCGGTTTTGCCTGGGCCGCCTGGTGGGCGGATGCGCGGCTGGCCGAACGCCTGCCCGCGCACTGGCAGGGGGTGGATATCGAACTCATCGGCGTGATTGCCGACTTGCCCCGCGCCAACGCGCGCGGCGAGCGCTTCGTGTTCGACGTCGAGCAGACCCTCACCCCGAATGCGCCGGCCCTGCAGCGGGTGCAGCTGACCCGTTACTGGCCGCGCGGGGCCGCCCCTTCCGGAACGCGCATGCAGGCGGGGGAACGCTGGCAACTGACCGTGCGGATGAAGATGCCCTACGGCACCAGCAATCCGCACGGCTTCGATCTCGAATCCTGGATGCTGGAGCGCCGCATCAATGCCAGCGGCTACGTGCGCGAGTCGCCTGTGCCGCAGCGCATCCAGGCGCAGGCAAACACGCCCGCCGCCTGGATCGCCGCCGCGCGTGCGGCGGTGCGCGAACGCATTTTCACGACGCTTGGCGACGCCCCCTACGCCGGAGTGATTGCCGCGCTGGTGGTGGGAGACCAGCGCAGCATCCCGCACGATCAGTGGCGCGCCTTCACCCGCACCGGCGTCAATCACCTGCTCTCCATATCCGGGCTGCACGTCACCATGATCGCCGCGCTCGCCGGCTGGCTGGTGGCGAGCGTCTGGCGGCGCCTGCCGCGCCATGCGGAACGCCTGCCCGCACGCCAGGCCGGTCTGGTCGCGGCGGTGCTGGCGGCGCTGGGCTATGCGCTCTTGGCCGGTTTCCAGGTGCCGGCGCAGCGCACCCTCTTCATGCTGATCGTGCTGGCGCTGGCCCTCTGGGGGCGGCGCGAGCCGCGGCCCTTCACGGCGCTCGTCGTGGCGCTCTTCGTCGTGCTGCTGCTCGACCCGTGGGCGGTACTGGCGGCCGGCTTCTGGCTGTCGTTCGGCGCCATCGCCGCGATCCTGTGGGTGAGCTTCGGCCGCGTCGCGCTGCCTGGCAAGCTGCGCGGCTGGGTCACGGTACAGGGGGCGGTCACCCTGGCGCTGGCGCCGGTGCTGTTTCTGCTGTTCCAGCAGGTCTCGCTGATTTCGCCGCTGGCCAATGCGGTTGCGATTCCGCTGGTGAGCTGGCTGATCACGCCGCTGGCGCTGCTGGGGGTGCTGATCGCGCCCTTGTGGCATGCGGCGGCGTGGCTGATGGCCTGGCTGGGCGCGGGACTGGCCTGGGCGGGCGGCCTGCCGCTGGCGGTGGCGAGCCTGCCCGCGCCGGATCGGACGGCAACGGCGCTGGCGCTGATAGGCACGGTATGGATGCTGCTTCCGCGCGGGTTTCCGCTGCGCATGTTGGGGCTGGTGCTGTGGCTGCCGCTGCTGTTTCCGCTGCACGACGCCATCGCCCCCAAGCATTTTCGCGCCGAGGTGATCGACGTCGGGCAGGGCACCGCCGTGCTGGTTCGCACCGCGAATCGTGCGCTGCTGTACGACACCGGCGCGGCGTTCGCCGACAGCGATTCGGGCGAGCGCATCGTCGTTCCCTTCCTGCGCGCAGCGGGCGTCGGGGAATTGTCCGGGCTGATCGTCTCGCATGACGACAACGACCACAGCGGCGGCATGCGCTCGGTGCTGCGCGACGTTCCCACCGGCTGGCTGCTGCACGGACTGCCCGCCGCCAGCCCCCTGCTCGAGGGCGTGCCGGCTGCGCGGCACTGCATGCGCGGCCAGCGCTGGAGCTGGGACGGCGTGCAGTTCGAAATCCTCAATCCCCAACCCACGGCCTACGCTGAAACACGCCGCCGCGACAACGACTACAGCTGCGTGCTGCGGGTCAGCAGTGGGCCCCACAGCCTCTTGCTGACGGGGGACGGCGAAAGGCGGACGGAACTCGAATTGCTTGAATCCGGACAGCTGACGCCGGTGAGCGTGCTGCTCGCCGGGCATCACGGCAGCCTCACCTCGTCCATCCCGGAATTCGTCGCGGCGACGCGGCCCGAATTCGTCGTCTTCACCCAGGGCTACCGCAACCGCTACGGCCACCCGCATCCCAGGGTGGTGGCGCGCTTTCGCGACATCGAGGCGCGCCTGCTGCGCAGCGATTCCGGCGGGCTGATCCGTCTCGATTTTGGCGAAGCCGGGGTCGAGGCCTCACAATATCGTCCCAACCATCGCCGCTACTGGCAGGCTGATTTCTCGCAACCATGACTGAAACTGTAAAGCCCCGCTGTTTTGAAGCGACCGACTTGGAATCCGCCCGGCAGGCGCTGGCGCGCGTGCTGCCGGTGGCGGAAAACGATCTGCCCTGGCGCGCGCTCGCGCATGCGCACGGTCAGCTGGAGGCGAGCGATGCGTTCGCGCACAGCGTCGGCACGGCCCTGATCGTGGCCGAGCTGCGGGTGGGGGCGGATGCGGTGGCGGCAGCCTTGCTGCATGCCTGTCTGGGCGACGCGCCCGATTTCGACACAGCCTTCGGTACCGCGGCGCGGCTTGCCCGCGGCGTGGCCACGATGGCGCGCATCGAGGCGCTGGCTGCCAGCGCCACCGACAAGCGCGTCGATCCGCATGCCCAGCTGGAAGCCCTGCGCCAGATGGTGCTGGCGATGGTTGAGGACATCCGCGTGGTGCTGGTGAAGCTGGCCGAGCGCACCCATGCCCTGCGCTGCGCCGCAAATCAGGATGCCGCCATCCGCGAGGCGCTGGGACAGCAGGCGCGCGAGCTGTTCGCGCCTTTGGCGAACCGGCTCGGCGTGTGGCAGATCAAGTGGGAAATGGAGGACTGGGCATTCCGCTATCTGGAACCCGACACCTACAAATCCATCGCCGCGCAGCTCGACGAAAAGCGCGCAGACCGCGAGGCCTACATCAACGGCATCATCGAGCGACTGCAGGCCGAGCTCGCGCTGCACGGCATCGAGGCCGAAGTCACCGGCCGCCCCAAGCACATCGCCAGCATCGTCAACAAGATGCGGCGCAAGCGATTGAGCTTCGAGCAGCTGTACGACATTCGCGCGGTGCGCGTGCTGGTCAGGCACGAGATCGACTGCTACACCGTGCTGGGGCTGGTGCACAACCTGTGGCAGCCGATTCCGGGCGAGTTCGACGACTACATCTCGCAGCCCAAGAGCAACGACTACCGCTCGCTGCACACGGCGGTGATCGGCCCCGAGGACCGCGCGCTCGAAGTGCAGATCCGCACCTTCGACATGCACCGCCAGGCCGAGCTCGGCGTCGCCGCCCACTGGCGCTACAAGGAAGGCGGCAAACAGGACGCGCAGTACGAGGAAAAGATCGCCTGGCTGCGGCGCATTCTGGAATGGAAGGACGACGTCGCCGACAGCAGCGAATTTTCCGAACAGTTCAGGACCGAGTTGTTCCACGACCAGGTCTACGTGCTGACCCCGCAGGGGCGGGTGGTGGCGCTCGACCGCGGCGCGACGCCGGTGGATTTCGCTTATGCGCTGCACACCGACCTGGGGCACCGCTGCCGCGGCGCCAAGGTCAACGGCGCGATGGTGCCGCTCAACACCCCGCTCGACAACGGTCAGCGCGTCGAGGTCATCGCCGCCAAGGAAGGCGCGCCGAGCCGCGACTGGCTCAACCCGGCGCTCGGCTATCTGGCGACGCACCGCGCACGGTCCAAGGTGCGCGCCTGGTTCCGCCAGCGCGACGTCGGCGAGCAGGTCAGCCTCGGCCGCACCCTGCTGGAAAAGGAACTCAAGCGCTTGGGCGTGGTGGACGCGAACCAGGAAAAGCTTGCGCAGCGGCTCAAGTTCGGCAAGGTCGACGAGTTCCTTGCCGCGCTCGGTCGCGGCGACGTCGGCCAGCGCGATCTGGTCAACGCCCTGCAGGAATCGGGCAAGTCCGTCCCGGCGCTGGTGCCGATGGCCAGGCCGCGCGCGCGGCCCAAATCGGGCAGTCCGGTGGTGATTCCGGGCCTGGGCGACGTGCCGTTGACGCTGGCGCGCTGCTGCAAGCCGCAGCCCCCCGATCCCCTCGTCGCCTACACCACGGTGGGGCGCGGACTCACCGTGCACCGCGCCGATTGCGCCTCGCTCAAGCGCGCCAATCCCGCGCGCATGATACCGGCCGAATGGGGGCTGGATCGCGGTGCGGCATTCGAAGTGAACATCCAGCTGACAGCATTCGACCGGCAGGGCCTGCTGCGCGACATCTCCGACGTCATCGCCAAGGACAAGCTCGACGTCCTGCGCGTGAACACCGAGAGCCGCGGCGAATACGCCCACATGCAGATCACGGTTCGCATCAAGGAGCTGCAGCAGCTGGCCCGTCTGCTGGCGCGCCTGCAACATGTGCAGAACGTCATCGATGTCATGCGGGGCTGATTTTGATTGATTGCCGGGGTGGCCCGTTTATTTACATCTGACACATGGCAGAACCAGACAATTTCGAGGCTGATTTTTCGCCGCGGCACCGTGGTGGCGAAACTGGAAAGTGATGCTGCCGCTGTGGTGCGCAATCGGCGGGCTGGTGTGGCTGGGATTGCATTTCAACGTCGGCCGCAGCGTGATCGCCGGCAGCGTGGTGGCGGTGGGGCTGCCCTCCAGCGCCTTTGCCTGGCTGCCCGGCATCATCGCGCTGGTGCCGGTGATCGGCCCGATCATCGCCAAGGTGCTGTGTCGACCGGCTTCATCTGGCTGCTCAATGCAGTCGGCTACCTGGTGCCCTACATCGCCATCCGGCGCGGCTACTCGAAGGACGTGCTGACCTACCGCGGCCTGGCCATCGCGACCATCATCATCGGCATCGTGATCGGCTTCGTGCTGGGCGGGCTGTTTTAAGCCGAGGCCAGAATCTCGCGCGCCAGTTGCTGCAGCCCGCTGGCCGACACGTCATCCGTGTGGAAACTCAGATCGGTGGGTGAGGGCGCGTAATTGCGCGCCAGCGACTTGAAATAGGCCGGGTCGTAATGCTGCTCCAGCAGGGCCGCCACCAGCTCGGGCCACGCCTGACGATTGGCCAGCGCCTGCCATGCGGCAATGGTCTCGCTGCCGCGCAGCGACGTGAGATAGCCGAGCTGGCGGTTGATCGTTTCCGGATCGTGCAGAAAGTGCACGTAATCTTCGGTCAGCAGCTGCACCCGCGCGGCCAGCGACACCTCCAGCCGCAGGCAGGGGCTGGCGTGCATGGCCGCGATCAGGGCATCGGGCACCCGCAGCGCACCGATCTTCTTGCTTTCCGATTCGACGAACACGGGCCGGCCGGAATCGAAGCGGTTCAGCGCAGCCCAGATGGCGCTTTCGAAGCTTTTCTGCGACGGCTGGTCCTGGCCCGGCAGCGCCCCCAGCAGCGACCCCCGGTGCGCAGCCAGCGCTTCGAGATCGAGCACCTGCGCGCCTGCGTCGGCAAGTGCCTGCAGCAGCCGGCTCTTGCCGCTGCCGGTGGGGCCGCATACCACGCGATAGTTGAGCTGCGCCGGCAGGCGGGCGAGTTCCGCCACCACATGGCGGCGATAGGCCTTGTAGCCGCCTTCGAGCTGCATCGCCGCAAAGCCGATTTTCTGCAGGATGTGCGTCATCGACCCGCTGCGGCTGCCACCGCGCCAGCAATACACCAGCGGGCGGTACGACTTCGGCTTGCCGGCAAACCAGGTGTCCAGATGCTGCGCGATGTTGCGCGACACCAGCGCCGCGCCGACCTTTTTCGCCTCGAACGGCGACACCTGCTTGTACAGGGTGCCGACCCGCTCGCGTTCGGCGTCGTCCAGCACCGGCAGGTTGATCGCGCCGGGGAGGTGGTCATCGGCAAATTCGCCGGGGGAGCGGGCATCGATGATCTCATCGAAGGCCGCGAGGTCTGCTACGGTGGCGGGCAAGCTGGGCTCGACTTTCAGGGATGAAACACGGGGACACGCTTCACAGCCCGCCATTGTCACATGGTGGCGGGTGCGGCTGCAAAGCCGGGTGCACCTGGGCGGGCTTGCTGTTTATGCGGGATTGGACAACTGAGGGGAATATCCTGGAGATGGCAGCGCGCCCCGCTGCCCACTGCAGGCGGAAACCCCGGGCGCGCGGAGCGCCCGGGGCATTTACTGTGAAATGACTTTCAGGCCCGAGGGTTTGCGGTCTTCCGAACGCCGGCTGCTTTCCCGGCGGCGGTCCGCCGTAATTCCGGGCGGCAGTGCGGCATTGCGTGGGGCGACGCGACGGTCGCCCAGACGGCGCTCCAGTGGAATGAACTCAACTTGGTAAACAGGAAGTGCCGGCATCGGATCGATCCTTGTTTGTCGAAGTGGTGACAATTTTAGTCAATATTTCGACAGGATGGCAAGGTGATAAGTGACCGATAAGCGAATTATTTCATCCGCTGGTCGGTTCTGCGCAACAGATTCAGTGCTGGGCCGTGCGCACCATGCGTTGCTTTTCGCGCTGCCATTCGCGGTCCTTTTCCGCTGCACGCTTGTCGTGCTGCTTTTTGCCCTTGGCGAGGCCGATTTCCAGCTTGATGCGGCCTTTGACGTAGTGCATGTCGAGCGGCACCAGGGTAAAGCCGGCGCGCTCGGTCTTGCCGATCAGCTTGTTGATTTCCGCCGCATGCAGCAGCAGCTTGCGCGAACGCGTGGGGTCGGGATGGATATGGGTGGACGCCGTGGGCAGCGGGCTGATGTGGCAGCCGATCAGATAAACCGCGCCGTTCTTGACCACCACATAGGCCTCTTTCAACTGCACGCGGCCGGCGCGGATGGCTTTCACTTCCCAGCCTTCGAGCATGAGTCCGGCCTCGAATTTTTCTTCGATGAAATAGTCGTGAAAGGCTTTTTTGTTGTCGACGATGCTCATGGGTGACGGGCTTGCGTACAATTCTTGATTTTACAAGGCTTCAGTGTCCCATGGCGCGTGTGGAAAAAAGTGTGCTGGTGGCACATACCCCCGAACGCATGTTCGAACTGGTGGATCGGGTCGAGAATTACCCCGATTTCCTGCCCTGGTGCGGCGGCACCGAACTGAAACTGCGCGACGAACATCGTACGGTGGCGACGATCCATATCGCCTACATGGGCATCCGCCAGAGTTTCACCACGGAAAACAGCAAAACGCATCCGCGCGAGATGCGGATCAGGTTGGAGGATGGCCCGTTTGCCGAACTGGAAGGCGACTGGTCGTTTTTCCCGCTGGGGGACGACGCCTGCAAGATCGAATTCCGGCTGCAGTACGTGTTTTCCAGTCATGTGCTGGAAACGGTGCTGGCGCCCATCTTCAGCCACATCGCCAATACCTTTGTCGACGCCTTCGTGCGCCGGGCGGATGAGGTGTATGCCTGATGAGCACAGCCAGCATCAACGTCGAAGTCATTTATGCCTTGCCGGTGCAGCAGCCCTTGCTGCAGGTACAGCTTGCCGAAGGCGCGACGGTGGAAGACGCCATACGCGCGTCCGGCGTGCTGGACGCCTTTCCCGAAATCGATCTTGCCAAAAACAAGGTCGGGATTTTCAGCAAGCTGGTGAAGCTGGATGAAAAGGTGCGCGACCGCGACCGGGTGGAGATATACCGCCCGCTGATCGCCGATCCCAAGGAAGTGCGCCGCAAACGTGCGGAAGAGGGCAAGGTCACCAAAAAGGGCGGGGGCGACGCCGCGTCATAAAGCCCGTCGAACCGGCCCTCGACATGTGCCGCCCCAAAAACAAAGGCCTTCCGGAATGAATCCGGAAGGCCTTTTGGCCGAAGCAGCTGACTTAGTCGCCGACTTTGAGCATCGGGTAGTTCAGCTGGGCCAGGCCTTTCTTGACATGGTCGCTGGCCAGTTTGGACTGCTTGATCACCGTGTCGCTGTCGCCTTTCTCGGCGGCAGCTTCGGCCGCCTTCAGCGCGGCTTCGGCGGTCGTCCACAGGGCATTCTTGGCCTTGGCATCCTTGACGTCAGCCTGGGCAGCGGTGAGCGCAGCCTTCGCTTCAGCGCTGATCGTGGGCTTGGCAGCAGCGGGCTTGTCGGCCGTCTTGGTTTGCATATCGGCACAGCCAGACAGGCCCAGCAGGGCGGCGGAAGTCAGGGCAAGCAAAACTTTGGACATTGTTTTATCTCCTCATGTTGTGTGGCGTTCAGGGGTCGGGCTGTCGAACCACGCGCCCTAGCAGGTTGAATGCTGACGCAAAGTTAGCTGCATCGCGCACCGGAGTCAACCGCCAGTCGCATATTCGGGTTGGTAGATTACAACCAAAAGTGGGTGAGGCTAGCGCCGGTTTGTGCGGTGCAGGGGCGGGCGCGTATAATTCCGCTTTGCGTTAAGGAAAGCCCATGCGTGTTTTGCAAAAAGCGCTGACGTTCGACGACGTTCTGCTCGTTCCCGCC
>CAMTWC010000040.1:0-20343 GCA_947085345.1 uncultured Gammaproteobacteria bacterium
GTGCTCTTCCGATCTCCGCCTGCAGCCCGCCCAGGAGAAGGCCTTCTACGATTTCGAGGCGAAATACCTGCGCGACGACACCCAGTACCACTGCCCGGCCGGCCTGCCCGACGCACAGGAAATGGCGCTGCGGCAGCTCGCGCTGGACGCCTTCCGCCTGGTGGACGGGCGCGGCTGGGGCCGCGTCGACCTGATGCTGGACAGCCTCGGCAACCCCTACCTGCTGGAAGTGAACACCTCGCCCGGCATGACCGACCACAGCCTGGTGCCGATGGCTGCACGCGTCGCCGGCATGGATTTCGACACCCTGTGCCTGAAGATTCTGGAGCAGACCCTGGCATGACCTCCCCCGAGCTCGCCAACCATCCGCTGTCGCAGGTCGCCCGCGTGCTGACCTGGGGTGCGCTCGGCCTTTTGGCCTATGGCGCGGCCAGCTGGGTGGTGGCGCAGCCGTGGTTTGCGCTGCGCAGCATCGAGGTGAAAACCCCGGTGGCGCACGTCACCGAGGCGCAGATCCGGCTGGTGGCCGAGCGCCAGGTGCGCGGCACCTTCTTCACCGTCGATCTGGAACAGGTGCGCGAGAGCCTGGAAAAACTGCCTTGGGTGCGCGAGGCGCGGGTGGAACGCCGCTGGCCCGACACCCTGGTGGTGTCGCTGACCGAGCATGTGCCGCTGGCACGCTGGAACGACAACGCGCTGGTGAACGAGGCGGGGGACATATTCGTCGCCGCCGTCGCCATGCGCCTGCCCCGCCTCGTCGGCCCCGAAGACAGCAGTGCCGAGGTGGTGGCCGCCTATCGCCGCCATCAGGCCGCACTCGCCCCGCTCGGCATGACGATCCGCGAGTTGCGCCTGTCGCCGCGCCGGGCATGGTGGCTGCAACTCGAAAACGGCATGCAGCTCGCGCTCGGACGGGATCAGACCGACGCGCGGCTGGCGCGCTTTGTCGCCCTCTATCCGCGCCTGTTCGGCGCGCAGCCCGCAGCCCAGGATTCCGTTGCGAAGGACGCCGCGCCGGACGTCGCGGTCGCCCCCCTCACCGTCGATCTGCGCTACCCGGACGGCTTCGCTGTCCGCATGCCCGGCGGCACCGCGCCTCACGGCTTTGCCGCGCGCACGCCTGACGGCATCCCCCCTTTGAAACCGAGTGAAACATGAGTAAGCCAAGAGACCCCAAAAACCTCGTCGTCGGCCTCGACATCGGCACCTCCAAGATCGTCTGCATCGTTGCGGAAATCAACGGCGAGGACGAACTCGAGATCATCGGCATGGGCACCAGTCCCTCGCGCGGCCTGCGCCGCGGCGTGGTGGTCAACATCGAGGCCACCGTCAATGCCATCCAGCGCGCGCTGGAAGAGGCCGAGCTGATGGCCGATTGCAAGATCCGCGAGGTCTACACGGGGATTGCCGGCAGCCACATCAAGAGCTTCAACTCGCACGGCATGTTTGCCATCAAGGACAAGGAAATCAGCCAGATGGACGTTGACCGCGTGGTGGAAACCGCGCGCGCGGTCAACATCCCGACCGACCAGCAGATCCTCCACACCATTCCGCAGGAATTCATCGTCGACGGCCAGGAGGACGTGCGCGACCCGCTCGGCATGAGCGCGGTGCGCCTGGAAGTGAAGGTGCACATCGTCACCGGCGCGGTGTCGGCGGCGCAGAACATCATCAAGTGCGTGCGCCGCTGCGGGCTCGAAGTCAGCGATCTGGTGCTGCAGCCGCTCGCCTCGGCGATGGCCGTGCTGACCGAGGACGAGAAGGAACTCGGCGTCTGTCTGGTCGACATCGGCGGCGGCACCACCGACATCGCCGTGTTCACCAACGGCGCCATCCGCCATACCGCGGTGATTCCGGTGGCGGGCGACCAGGTCAACAACGACATCGCGGTGGCGCTGCGCACCCCGCCGAAAGAGGCCGAGGACATCAAGATCCAGTACGGCTGCGCGCTCAGGCAGCTGGCCGACGCGCGCGACATGATCGAGGTGCCCGGCATCGGCGACCGCCCGCCGCGCACGCTTTCAAGACAGACGCTGGCCGAGTTCATCGAGCCGCGCATGGAGGAACTGTATTCGCTGGTGCAGGCGGAGTTGCGCCGCAGCGGCTTCGAGGAACTGCTGTCGTCCGGCATCGTCATCACCGGCGGTTCGGCGGCGATGCAGGGCATGGTCGAGTTGGGCGAGGAGGTCTTCCATATGCCGGTGCGCATGGGCTGGCCGCGCTATACGGGCGGACTGGCGGACGTGATGCGCAACCCGCGCTACGCCACCTGCCTGGGCTTGCTGATGGCCGGGCTGGAAGCGCGTGGACGCGATGCGCCGAAGCTGTCCGGCAACAACTTCAAGGACATTTTTGAACGCATGAAGAGCTGGTTCAAGGGGAATTTCTGACGGCGCTGCGCTGGGGGTTGAGCGCGCGACGTCGAAACGGAATTTGGCGGTGGTGCCGGATGCGAAACACATCGCGGCAGACACGCCAAAGGATTTTTGAGTGTGGTTTTGTTTTGGGCATAAAGAGGAGAGCAAGATGTTTGAACTGATGGATGTAGACACCCAGGATGCAGTGATCAAGGTGATAGGCGTGGGCGGCTGCGGCGGCAACGCGGTCGATCACATGATCAGCTCGGGCTTGAATGGCGTGGAATTCATCGCCATCAACACCGACGCGCAGGCGCTGAATCGCAACCAGGCCAAACTGCAGCTGCAGCTTGGCAATGGCGTGACCAAGGGCCTGGGCGCCGGCGCCAACCCCGACATCGGGCGCGAAGCCGCGCTGGAAGACCGCGAGCGCATCGCCGAACTGATCGACGGCGCCGACATGCTGTTCATCACCGCCGGCATGGGCGGCGGCACTGGCACCGGCGCCGCGCCGGTGGTGGCCGAAGTCGCCAAGGAACTCGGCATCCTCACCGTGGCGGTCGTCACCAAGCCCTTCATGTTCGAGGGCAAGCGCGTGCGCGCCGCCAACGCCGGCATCGAGCAGCTGGCGCGCCACGTCGATTCGCTGATCATCATCCCCAACGAGAAGCTGATGCAGGTGCTGGGCGACGACGTCTCCATGCTCGACGCCTTCAAGGCCGCCAATAACGTGCTGCACGGCGCGGTCGGCGGCATCGCCGAAGTCATCAACTGCCCGGGCCTGGTCAACGTCGACTTTGCCGACGTGCGCACCGTGATGAGCGAAATGGGCATGGCGATGATGGGCTCGGCGCAGGCCAGCGGCGACAACCGCGCGCGCATCGCCGCCGAGCAGGCCGTTGCCAGCCCGCTGCTGGAAGACGTCAACCTCGCCGGCGCGCGCGGCGTGCTGGTCAACATCACCGCCTCGTCCACCGTGAAGATGCGTGAAATCCATGAGGTGATGAACACCATCAAGGCCTTCACCGCCGAGGAAGCCACCGTCATCGTCGGCCAGGTGCTCGACGACAGCATGGAAGATGCCCTGCGCGTCACCATGGTCGCCACCGGCCTGGGCAGTCCGGTGGCCCGCCAGCAGCCGAAGCCGATGCAGATCATCCGCACCGGCACCGACGATGCGCCGATGATGATGGGCAGCAGCGAAGAGGTGCCCAACGTGATGACCAACCGCCGCAGCCGCACGGTTCAGGCGATGAGCGATTCCGGCATCGACACCCTGGACATCCCCGCCTTCCTGCGTCGCCAGGCGGATTGAATCGTCGCCGTGCCGACTGAGTCGCGGCGACGGGTGAACCGTTTGCGCGGAAGCCGGTCACAGCCGGGTTCCCGCAAGTGGCTGCCCGTTCCCGCGACCGGTTAAAATGGCAAGATGATCAAGCAACGCACCCTGAAAACCCCGGTCAAGGCGACCGGAGTTGGCCTGCATTCCGGCGTCAAGGTCGAGATGACCCTGCGCCCGGCCGGCCCCAATACCGGCATCGTGTTCCGGCGCATGGACCTTGTTCCACCCGTCGAACTCAAGGCCGATCCCTATCTCGTCACCGACACCCGGCTGTGCTCCATGCTCGAGTCCGGCCCTGCCAAGGTGTCCACCGTCGAACACCTGATGTCCGCGCTCGCGGGCCTCGGCATCGACAACCTGCTGGTCGATCTCACCGGCCCCGAAATTCCCATCATGGACGGCTCCGCATCGCCGTTCGTGTTCCTGCTGCAGTCCGCCGGCATCGCCGAACAGGATGCGCCCAAGCGCTACGTGCGCATCAAGCAGCCGATCGAAGTGCGCGACGGCGACAAGTGGGCGCGCTTCGTCCCGCACAACGGCTTCAAAGTCGAATTCACCATCGACTTCAAGCACCCCGTGTTCGACAAGAGCGGCAAGACCGTCAGCATCGACTTCGCCGACACCGCCTACACGAAGGAAGTCGCGCGCGCCCGCACTTTCGGCTTCATGCACGAGGTCGAATATCTGCGCAACCAGGGTCTGGCGCTGGGCGGCTCGCTCGACAACGCCATCGTCATGGACGAGTTCCGTGTGTTGAACCAGGACGGCCTGCGCTACGACGACGAATTCGTCAAACACAAGGTGCTCGACGCCATCGGCGACCTTTATCTACTGGGCCACCCCATCATAGGCGCCTTCGAGGCCTACAAATCCGGCCACGCCCTCAACAACGCCCTGCTGCGCGAACTGCTGCAGCACCAGGAATCCTGGGAATTCGTCAGCTTTGCGTACGACGAAGACGTCCCCACCGCCTTCCTCCGCCTGCATCCCCTCGCTGCATGATCCCGCTTTACCTGCTGACCCTGTTTGCCAAGAACGAGCGCGCCAATTTCACCAAGGCAGAACGCAATGAACAGGCCGGACTGGTGGACATCCTGGTCTCGGCATGGCCGGAGAAATAAACATGAGCGCATTTCAAAGCATCAAGCAAGGGCTGACCGAAGCGGTCGCTCATGCCAAGGGCAAACAGGCCGGTGTCAACGAATACCAGCCTTACGAAGTCGACGTGGCAAATTTGCGCAAGCGCCTGGGATTGACCCAAGAGCAGTTCGCCGCCCGTTTCGGGTTCTCGGTCGCCACCCTGCGCCATTGGGAACGCGGCGACCGGACGCCCCGCGGCCCTGCCCTGGTATTGCTGAATCTAATCAATCGGGAACCGAAGGCGGTGATGCGGGCCTTGGCTGCGTGAACGTGTGGTGGGGATGCGCCAATGCAAGACCCCTTGCCCGCGATATGTGATCCCGCCTGTACGCCGCGCGGGGGATGCGCGCACCGCTGTCGCGGCCGCCGCGCCATGAGGTGGTGAGGAAGTCGGCAACCCCGCCGCTGGTCACCCCCCGCAGCCGGCCCGCCACGCGTAAGCAGGCCACGCTGCGCGGTCAGACGACGACACGCAAGCAAGCCCCGGAGCGGCGGGAAGTCCGACCCGCGCCGCCCGCCGTCGCTGCGCCGCAGCGCGGCGGCGGGACAAGAAGGAGCGGCCGCTGCCGGGACAGCCCGCCAACCAGACCTGCCGGCGGCGCGACCGCGACGGCCGTGAGACACGTTTAATTTAATGAGGGACGCGTGTTTGAACAGCGTCTGTTCGAGGCCCTGCGCGTCAGCGCTTCCGGTGATGTTGCAGCAGCCGGTCGATCGCGTCCTTCAGCGGCCCGTCTTCGATTTCCGTGTTCAGGTGCGTCAGGCCGTCCAGCGCGGCGGGCGGCAGGCCGCGCTTTTCGACGGGGTGGACGTAGCGCGCGTGCAGTTCGGGGTTGACGCTGACGCGCACGCTGGTGGCCGCGATACCGTGCTTGCCGAGGCTGGCTAACAGCGCGTCGGTCTGCTGACGCAGGCGGCTGGCGACGGCGCCGCTGTCGCAGGCGAGGCTCAATACGGCATTTTCCAGCTGCATCACGCGCACATGCCCGGCCAGCGCGGCGGGCAGGGCGTGTGCGAGCGCGGCCTGGGTGTCGAGCAGGGCGCGGGCGCGCACGGCGAGGCCGTTCGGCAGCTGGCTGGCGAGCAGATCCGCTAGGCTGTTGGCGTTCATGCGCGTGCCACACGGGCGTCACAGGAAGCCCGTTCCGCTATGTTAAAATTCAACGATTTACCGCGTTCTGCGGGCATTTCGGATTCCTCATGCTGCAATCCATGTTCAAGAAAGTCTTCGGCAGCCGCAACGAGCGGCTGGTCAAACAATACCTGCAAAAGGTGAAAGCGATCAACGCGCTGGAACCGGCGATGGAAACATTGTCCGACGCCGAGCTGGCCGGCAAGACCGCTGGGTTCAAGTCGCGGCTGGAAAACGGCGAGGCGCTCGACTCGCTGCTGCCCGAAGCCTTCGCCGTGGTGCGCGAAGCGTCGAAGCGGGTGCTCGGCATGCGTCACTTCGACGTGCAGATGGTCGGCGGCATGGTGCTGCACGACGGCAAGATCGCCGAGATGCGCACCGGCGAGGGCAAGACCCTGATGGCGACGCTGCCCGCCTACCTCAACGCACTGGCCGGCAAGGGCGTGCACGTGGTGACGGTGAACGACTACCTGGCCAGCCGTGACGCTGAATGGATGGGGCGGCTGTACGGCTTTCTCGGCCTCACCACCGGGGTCAACCTGTCGCAGATGCCGCACGACGCCAAGCAGGCCGCCTACGCCGCCGACATCACCTACGGCACCAACAACGAATACGGCTTCGACTACCTGCGCGACAACATGGTCTTCCAGATGGGCGAGAAGGTGCAGCGTCCGCTGGCCTTCGGCATCATCGACGAAGTCGACTCGATCCTGATCGACGAGGCGCGCACCCCGCTGATCATCTCCGGCCAGTCGGAGGAGAACACCGCGCTGTACCAGCAGGTCAATCTGGTGCCGCCGCGTCTGACGCGGCAGAAGGACGAGGAGTCCGAAGGCGATTACTCGGTCGATGAGAAGTCGCGCCAGGTGCTGCTGTCCGAGGCTGGGCACGAAAAGGTCGAGGAGATTCTCACCGAGATGGGCCTGCTGCAGCCTGGCGGCAGTCTGTATGACGCCTCCAACATCATGCTGATGCATCACGTGTACGCCGCGCTGCGCGCGCACGCGCTGTTCTTCAGGGACCAGCACTACGTGGTGCAGAACGGTGAAGTCGTCATCGTCGACGAATTCACCGGTCGCCTGATGAGCGGACGCCGCTGGTCCGAGGGCCTGCACCAGGCGGTCGAGGCGAAGGAAGGCGTGGCGATCCAGAAGGAAAACCAGACGCTCGCCTCGATCACCTTTCAGAACTATTTCCGCATGTACGAGAAGCTGTCGGGCATGACCGGCACCGCGGACACCGAAGCCTTCGAATTCCAGAGCATCTACGGCCTGGAAACCGTGGTCGTCCCGACCCACCGCCCGATGATCCGCAAGGACGAGCATGATCAGGTCTTCCGCACCGCGGGCGAGCGCGACCAGGCAGTAATCAACGAAGTCCGCGCCTGCTTTGAGCGCGGCCAGCCGGTGCTGGTGGGAACGACCTCGATCGAGGCCAACGAAAAACTCTCCGCCGAGCTCAAGAAGGCCGGCTTGCCGCACAACGTGCTGAACGCCAAGCAGCACGAGCGCGAGGCCGAGGTGATTGCGCAGGCGGGCCTGCCGGGCGCCATCACCATTGCCACCAACATGGCGGGCCGCGGTACCGACATCGTGCTGGGCGGCAGCATCCAGAAGGAAATCGACGCCATCCAGCATGACGAAGCGCTTTCCGACGGCGAGAAAGCCAGCCGCCTCGCCGCGCTCAAGGCCGACTGGCAGGTGCGTCACGACGCCGTGCTGGCGGCGGGCGGCCTGCACATCATCGGCACCGAACGCCACGAATCGCGCCGCGTCGACAACCAGCTGCGCGGCCGTTCCGGACGCCAGGGCGACCCCGGCTCCAGCCGCTTCTTCCTGTCGCTGGAAGACCCGCTCCTGCGCATCTTCGCCTCCGACCGCGTCGCCGCGATCATGAACCGCCTGAAGATGCCCGAGGGCGAGGCGATCGAGCATCCGTGGGTGACGCGTGCGATCGAGAACGCGCAGCGCAAGGTCGAACAGCGCAACTTCGACATCCGCAAGCAGCTGCTCGAATACGACGACGTCTCCAACGACCAGCGCAAGGTGATCTACGAGCAGCGCAACGAAATCCTGGCGAGCGCTGACATCGGCGACACCATTCGCGCCATGCGCGACGATGTGCTGAATGAAGCCATCGACCAGCACATCGCGCCGGGCAGCATGGACGAGCAGTGGGACGTGGCGGGCCTGGAAAAGACCCTGGCCGCGCAGTTCTCGCTCCATCTGCCGCTGCAGCAATGGCTGGACGAGGACAAGACGCTGAACGAGGAGGGGCTGCGCAGGAAAGTCATGGAAGCCGCCGACGCCGCCTACCGGGAGAAGGAAGCGCTGGTCGGCGCCGAGGGCCTGCGCCAGTTCGAGCGCGCGGTGATGCTGCAAAGCCTCGATACCCACTGGCGCGAGCACCTGTCGGCACTGGACCACCTGCGTCAGGGCATCCATCTGCGTGGTTACGCGCAGAAGCAGCCCAAGCAGGAATACAAGCGCGAGGCGTTCGAGCTCTTTTCCGCCATGCTGACCGCGATCAAGGCCGAGGTCACCCAGATCACCACCACCGTGCAGATTCGCGCGCCCGAGGAGGTGCAGGCGGTCGAGCTGTACGAGGAACCGTCCCACGTGGAATACCAGCATGCCGGTTATGACGAGGGGAAGGACTTTGCCGAGGCCGCCTCCGCTGTGGCCTCGCCGGCTGGGGCTTATCCCAAGGTCGGCCGCAACGATCCCTGCCCGTGCGGATCGGGCAGGAAATACAAGCATTGCCACGGCAAGCTGAGTTAGGAGCGATCATGCCTTACTACGTGTTTCGCCTTGGCATGTTCAAGGTGCTGGAAAAGCAGGGCGAGTGGGCAAGCTTCAAGGAAGCCCGCGCGCACACCAACGAGCTGCGCAAGACGCTCGACCCGAAGAGCGGCGACAAATACAAGATGATCTTTGCCGAGAATGAAATCGCCGCTCAGGAAACGCTCACCGCCGAGCGCGAACTGGACAAGACCCTGTCCGGCGACGACTGGTAAAAGACTTTTTCCGCGAAGGACGCGAAGAAACACGAGGATAAATCTCCGGCACCCGTGGCTGAACTCCTAATGGCCGAGTACAACGAAGACGCTTACAAACTCGCCCGCAAGGCCTACATCGAACACAGCTGTCCGTTCGAGCGGGCGCTGCTGTCGCGCTGCGTCGCCTGCGACCGCTCGCGCAAGCTCAATCTGGCCGAGCGCGAAGCGATTGCCTGCGGCGACCCCGCGGTGCGAGAACACTGCCTGACGTTTTATCAGGCGCTGCACGGGAATGCGCAGTTCGCGCTGAAGATCAATCCCGATGCGCCGTGGCCGTTTGGCAAGGAAATCCGCGCCCAGTGCGGCGGCGTGCGCGGGCTGGCCGAAGCGATGGACGGTGCGGGGGATGAAGCCACCGACATCGCCGCCACCGTGCTGCAGGGCAACGAACGCTTCGGGGGCAGCGACACATTCCCCTATTCCGAAATCATGCGCGCCGTGGTGCACTACGAGCCGCGCAAGCGGCGCTCGTAACCCAACGCGCTGTCGGACAGGGAACCTGAACGGCCCTGCTGCGGTCTCTTGGGCAGTTTGCGTTTTTTGATTACACTGCCTGCGTGCGCGCCCAACTCCACCGATTCCTGCTGATACTGCTGATGCTGGCCCTGCCGTTGCAGGCGTTTGCGTCTGCCTCCATGCTGGGCTGCGCGTTTTCGCATCAGGCAGCGGCGGAACCGATGGCGATGGCCGGCGGCATGATGGCTGGCTGCCACGAGTCTGAACAACCGGATGCGCCGCCTACACAGCACGATTGCAAGCACTGCGCGGTGTGCACGCTGGCGTCGGTGCTGCCGATCCCGGTCGCCGACAGCGCGGCGATCGTGCCTGTCCCGCACAGCTTCGCGTCGCAGACCACCGCATCATTCAGCGGCTTCGTCCCCGACGGCCCCGAGCGGCCGCCCCGACCCCACCTCGCCTGAGTCCCGCGCCTGCTGAAGGCGCGTTATCCTGATTCTGACTGCGCGGCATCGCCGTGTGTTTTGCGAGGTTCATTATGTTGAATATTTCTTTACATCGTGCGGTGCTGCGGGCGCGCGTACGGTTCTTTGGGCTGGCGGCGTGCGCATGGGCTGTGTGGGCACCCGCGGCGCACGCAGCCGAAACCGCCCCCCCTGAACAGGCTGCATCCGCTCCGTTCAAGCACTATCAAGGCTGGCGCGACGAGCCGCTGCAGGACTGGCGCCAGGCCAACGAGCGGGTCGGCGAAATCGGCGGCTGGCGCACCTATCCGCGCGAATCGCAGCCGGCTGGCGATGGCGCGGACCAGGGCCGGCAGGGCCATCATGGCCACCACGGACATTGAGGAGATACCATGAATACGAGCCCTTTTACCCCACGCACGCTTACGCTTGCCGTGTTGTCTGCCGCGCTGCTGGGCGGCTGCGCGAGCTTTTCGCCGGACGGCGGGTTTGACGCGATTCAATCCGCCACCCAATCGCGCATCCAGAAGGACGTGGTCTGGTCGCGTGACGATACCAGCCGCAGCCAGTTGCAGTCGCGCATCGACGCCCTGCTCGAAAAGCCGCTTTCCGCGGACGATGCGGTGCAGATTGCGCTCTTGAACAATCCCGGCCTGCAGGCGGCTTTCAACACGCTCGGCATCGCCGAGGCCGACTGGGTGGCGGCGCAGCGCCTGCCGAATCCGGGCTTCTCCATTGGCCGGCTGACCAAGGGTTCCGAAGTGGAATGGGAGCGCAGCCTGCATCTCAATCTGGCGCGGCTTTTGACGATGCCGATGCGGGCCGACATCGAGCAGCGTCTGTTTGAGCAAACCCGACGCGCGCTCACGCTCAATGTGCTGCGGCTGGCGGCCGACACGCGCAAGGCGTATTACACGGCCGTGGCGGCCAACCAGACCGCGCACTACCAGCGGCAGACGATGGACGCCGCCGAGGCGGGCGCGGAACTGGCCCGACGCATGGCGCAGGTCGGCAACTGGAGCAAGCTCAAGCAGGCGCGCGAACAGTCGTTTTATGCCGACGCGGCACTGGCGGTGGCGCGGGCCGAACAGGCGAAGCTGCAAACGCGCGAGCGCCTGACCCGGCTGATGGGGCTGCCCAACCCCGACAAGCTGACCCTGCCCGACCGTCTGCCCGACTTGCCCAAGGCATTGCCGCCGCTGCCCGATGTCGAGCAGCAGGCAATGGACTCGCGCCTGGACCTGCAGATGGGCCGACTGGAAATCGAGGCGCTGGCCAAGAGCCTTGGACTGACGCGTCGCACCCGGCTTATCAACGTGCTGGAGATCGGCGCCATCAACAACAGCTCGAACGAGGCGCCGGTACAACGCGGCTATGAAATCAGCTTCGAGCTGCCGCTGTTCGACTGGGGCCAAACCCGCGTGGTGCAGGCCGAATCGCGTTATCGGCAGGCGCTCGAACGCGCGCGCGAGACCGCGGTCAACGCGCGTTCCGAGGTGCGCGAGGCCTACGCCATGCAACAGGGCCAATATGCGATTGCGCGGCATCTGCGCGACGAGGTGGTGCCGCTGAAGCAGCGCATTTCCGAAGAGAACATGCTGCGCTACAACGGCATGCTGATCGGCGTGTTCGAGCTACTGGCCGACGCGCGTTCACAGATTACCTCGGTCAACGCCGCCATCGAGGCGCAACGCGACTTCTGGCTGGCCGAGGCGGATATGCAGATGGCGCTCGTCGGCACGCCCGGCAAATCCGCCGTTCCCTTAGCCACCGCCGCCGCCGAGCCGGCGGCTCCCCATTGAACAACTTGTTTGCGCCCTCTGGGTATTCGCGAATCAAGCTCTTAAAAAGGATTTCTCATGACATCAAGACGTGATTTTTTCAAGCTCACCGGCGCCATTGCTGCCGCCAGCGTGAGCCCGGTGGCGATGGCGGCCTTGCCCGAGATCGTCAGCATGGACAAGCCCGATACCCAGCCGCCGCTGACGCCGCCGACGGGTCGTCCCTACAACCCGGTGGTGACGCTTAACGGCTGGACGCTGCCGTGGCGGATGAAGAACGGGGTGAAGGAATTCCACCTGGTGGCCGAACCGGTGGTGCGCGAATTCGCGCCCGGCATGAAGGTCAACATGTGGGGTTACAACGGCTCCAGTCCCGGTCCGACCATCGAATGCGTGGAAGGCGACAAGGTGCGCATCTTCGTCACCAACAGGCTACCGGAACACACGACCATTCACTGGCACGGTATCCTGCTGCCGTCCGGTATGGACGGCGTCGGCGGACTCAGCCAGCCGGCGATCCCGGCGGGCAAGACATTCGTCTACGAATTCGAGATGAAGAAATCCGGCACCTTCATGTATCACCCCCACGCCGACGAGATGGTGCAGCTGGCCATGGGCATGCACGGTGCTTTCATCGTGCATCCGAAAAACCCCAAATTCATGCGCGTGGACCGGGATTTCGTCTTCCTCATGACCGCCTATGACATTGACCCCGGCAGCTACACGCCCAAGACAGCCACCATGCTTGACTTCAACATGTGGACCTGGAACAGCCGGGTGTTTCCGGGCATCGACCCCTTCGTGGTGCGCACCGGCGACCGGGTCCGCATCCGCTTCGGCAACCTCACCATGACCAACCACCCGATCCATATGCACGGCTATGACTTCGAGGTGACCTGCACCGACGGCGGCTGGGTGCCGAAGTCCGCACGCTGGCCCGAGGTGACCATTGATAGCGCCGTGGGGCAGATGCGCGCCTTCGAGTTCGATGCGATTTATCCGGGCGACTGGGCCATCCATTGCCACAAGTCGCACCACACCATGAACGCCATGGGGCATGACACGCCCAACCTGATCGGCGTCGACCAGCATGGCGTCACCGAGAAGATCGTCAAGCTGGTGCCGGACTACATGGCCATGGGCAGCACCGGCATGGCCGAGATGGGCGAGATGGAGATGCCGCTGCCCGACAATACACTGCCGATGATGACCGGCCAGGGCCCCTTCGGCCCGCTGGAAATGGGCGGCATGTTCACCGTGGTGAAGGTGCACGACGACGTGAAGCCGGGCAACTACCGCGATCCGGGCTGGTACAAGAATCCGGAGGGCACCGTGGCGCACGAAGTCACCGGCGCGCTGGCCGAGCCGGTGCGCGCGCCGCAAGCCATCTCGCCCCGGGGCAAGCCGGGCGATGTTGAATTGACCGTACGCAAACCCACCGGCCATGCCGGTCATTGAGTGAAGGGACATTCATGAAATCCATTCTGTTGTTGACTGTCCTGCTGGCCGCGCCGCTGGCGCACGCCCATGGCGACATGAAGCACGCGCCGGCCACCGAGGCCGTGGCCGAACAGACCGGCTGGGGCATTGCGGGCAAGCGCACGCAGATCACCCGCACGATCCGCATCGACATGACGGACACCATGCGCTTCACGCCCGACAGTATCACCGTGCAGGAAGGAGACACCGTGCGTTTTGTCGTCAAAAACAAGGGGCGCATGCTGCACGAGATGGTTATCGGTACGCCCGCCGAACTGGCCAAACACGCCGCGATGATGGCCAGATTTCCCGGGATGGAGCACGATGCGCCCTATATGACGCACGTCGGCCCCGGCAAGACCGGCGAAATCGTCTGGCATTTCAACCGCGCCGGCAGCTTCGAATTCGCCTGTCTGATTGCCGGCCATTACGAAGCCGGCATGCGCGGAACACTCACCGTCACCCCGAAACAAGGAGCTGCAAAATGAAAAGACTGATTCCATTGCTGGCCGCGCTGGCGATCGCCGCCCCGCTTTACGCCCAGCCTGCGACCCCGCCGGCCGCCCAGAGCAGCGTGATGACCGAAGGCGTGGTGCGCAAGATCGACGCCGCGAACGCCAAAATCACCCTCAAGCACGGCCCCATCGTCAACCTCGACATGCCCGGCATGACCATGGTGTTCCGGGTGCAACCGCCCGAGTTGCTGAGCGGCATCAAGGTGGGCGACACGGTGAAATTCCACGCCGAATCCGTAAACGGCGTGCTCACCGTGACGGCGATCCAGTCCGCGCCCTAACCCGAAGCGGGCCGGCGCACAGCCGGCCCGGCCCATTCGAATTTTCAATCTTCAGGGGCACTGCCAGGACAAAAAGGCGGTGTGTACTAAATTTAAGCCAAGCGCTGGCAAAAGCGCGGCATGGGAGCAGCATTTTCTCGTTCGCACAGGAGATCATGATGAAACATGTTTCAATGTTGGCCCTTACCCTTTGCATGGCGATGGGCATCGCAGCGCCTGCCGCGGCCCAGATGCAGAGCCGTGACCCGATGCAGATGCAGGATGGCGAGCGCATCTATGGATCGGAACTGATGACGCCGCAGGAACGCAGCGAATATCAGGCCCGCATGCGCGCCCTGAAAACCGAGCAGGAGCGCGAGGCCTTCCGCCTGGAGCACCACAAGAAGATGCAGGAGCGCGCCAAGGCCCAAGGCAAGACCCTGCCCGACACGCCTCCCGGCATGATGGGCCCGGGCGGTGACAAGGGCATGGGACCGGGCGGCAGAGGGGGATACGGCTACTGAACGGCTGTGCGTTCAGCCGGCGGGACTCTTCAGGCCTGGCCGGATGCTTCGCTGAAGCGCAGGGTGGCGGCGAGCCCGTGGCCGCCGTCCGCGCGCGGCAGCCCGTCGCCCAGTTCGAGTTGCGCATGCGATAGTGCGGCAATGCGGGCGACGATGGACAGCCCCAGTCCGCAGCCTTCACCTTCGACCTCGCCGCGCACAAAGCGCGCGCTCAACTGCGAGCGCAAGGCCGGCGCGACGCCCGGGCCGTTGTCGGCCACGCTGATCGCACAGCCCGATTCGCCGCGCGTCAGGCGCAGCTCGATGCGTGCACCTTCGCCCGCATAACGCAGCGCATTGTCCATCAGGTTGCGCACCGCAATCCGCAACCAGGCTGGCGTCACCGCGATGCGACAGCCCGCCGCTGCATCGACCACCAGGGTTTGCGCCTGCCGCCGGGCCTGCGGCAGCAGTTCGGCACCCAGCTCGGCGAGGATTTCTGCCGGATCCAGCGGCTGCGGTGCGGCGCCCTGGCTGGCAGGATCGACGCGCGCCAGGGTCAGCAACTGCTCGACCAGGTGCGTCATGCGGTCGACGCCGGCGATCACCTGAACCAGCGCGTGCTGCCGGCTGTCGGCCGCTTGCGCGCGCAGCGCGACCTGCGCCTGCACTTTCAGGGCCGCCAGCGGGGTGCGCAGTTCGTGCGCCGCATCCGCCGTGAAGCGGCGCTCGTTTTCGAAGGCCTCGGTGACGCGCCGGATCAGCGCGTTGAGTGCCGTGCGCAACGGCGCGATCTCGTCCGGCAGCGGGGCCGATTCGTCGAGTGGCGCCAGCGCCTGTGCGTCGAGCGCGCCGACCTCGCGTGCCACCGTGTCCGCCGGCTTGAGCGTGCGGCCGACCCCCCACCACACCGCCAGCGCCATCAACGGCAGCGCCAGCGCGGCCGGCAGCAGCAGCGACAGCCCGATTTCGCGTGCCAGCCGTTCGCGTGCGGCGTGGGCCTGTCCGACCACCACGCGGTATTCCGCCTCGTCGTCCTGTGCCGCATAAAAGCGCCAGCGTTCCCCCTGATGCGGGCGCTCGCTGAAGCCATCGGACATTCTGGCCTCGAATGCGGCGTGGCCGGGCGAGGTCACCAGGCGCTGCGCCACGCCGTCCTCGGTGTGCCAGATCTCGAAGGCGATCGGCACCGGGTAGTGCCGGGCGTGCTCGTGCAGTTCCTTCACGAAATGCTCGACCTCGCCGCCTGCCACGATCGCCAGCAGCGTCTCCCCCACCTGCGTCAGCTGGTTGTCGAACAGCTCGTCTGCCTCGTGCTGGGCGCGCTGATAGACCACCAGCGTGGAGATCAGCCAGATCGCCGCCACTGCGCTGGTCAACAGCCACACCAGCCGGCGGCGCAGCGAGTAGGACGGGGTTGTGGTCATGGCTGGGGCGCCGCCGACGCCATGTAGCCGACGCCGCGCACGGTGCGGATCAGCTCGTTGCCGAGCTTGCGGCGCAAATGGTGGATATGAACCTCGAGCACGTTGCTGTCGACCGCGTCGTTCCAGGTGTAGAGCTGCTCTTCCAGCGTGCGCCGTGTCAGCACGTGGCCGGCGTTTTGCAGCAGCAGGTGCAGCAGATCGAATTCGCGCGGCGTCAGCTCAATGGTCTCGCCGGCACGCGTCACCGTGCGTGCCGCCGGATTGAGTTCGATCTCGCCCAGCGTCAGCACCGGCTCCGGGCGGCCGTGGGCACGGCGAACCAGCGCGCGCAGGCGGGCGGCGATCTCGTCCAGATCGAACGGCTTCAGCACATAGTCGTCGGCGCCCAGGTCGAGGCCGCGCACCTTGTCTTCCAGCTGGTCGCGCGCGGTGAGGATCAGCACCGGCGTCGCGTCGTGGCGACCGCGCAGCCATTGCAGGACCGACAGCCCGTCGCGCTTCGGCAGCCCCAGGTCGAGCACCACGGCGGCGAAAGTTTCGGTCGACAGCGCGGCCACCGCGGCCTCGCCGTCGCGCAGCCAGTCGACCGCATAGCCGGCCTGCGTCAGCCCGGCCTTGAGGCCGTCGCCCAGCAGGCGGTCATCTTCCACCAGCAGGATGCGCATCGCGTCCTTTCATTTAGGAATCCTGATGTCGTGCTCGTCGAACTTGCCCTGTTCCGCCTGCCGGTGGCACGCCGCGCAGTTGGCGGCGGAGCCCACCGACTTGCGTGTCCACGCAGCGCGCGGAACCTCGTCGTGCTCGCGCACGAACCAGCGGGTTTCGGTGATGCGCAGCGGCGTCTCGTTTGCACCCATGCGCTGCATCACCTTGTCGCCCATCCGGTTGCGGCCGCTGTCGGCGGCGTTGGTTTCGAGAAAGCGCAGGATATCAGCCTGGGTTGCCGGATCAAGGCTGGCGTTCTCGCCGAAGTGACGGTCGAGGCCGCCCATCACGCGCCGCCAGGAGGCGCGCGGCAGCAGGGCGGGGGAATACGCCAGGTGGCAGCTGGCGCATTCCTGCTGCCAGGCCGTGTGGGTGAGGCGGGGTATCAGGTCGCCGCCGCCGCCGTCGCCGCGCGCCTCGCCGCCCGACGGCAGCGAAAACGCCAGCAGACTGACCGTGCCGACAGCCGCCAGCACGCCGATACCGCGTAACAGGTAATTCATGATGTCCTTATTTGATCTGGTTCAGCCAGGCGATGAAATCGCCCTTTTCCTGCGCGCTGCATTCGCGCTGCAGCACGTCGGTGCAGTTGCGGCGGAACCATTTCTCCACCTTGGCCGCATCGGTGAAGCGTTCCGGGTTCGCTGCCGGTGCCAGCGGCTCGATGCGCTTGCCGACCCGGGTTTGGCCGGCCTGTTTGGGGTTGGCGGTGTGGCAGCTGGCGCAGCTCTGCGCGGCGCCGCCCCGCCCGGGATGCTCGCTGCGGTAGAGCGCCTCGCCGCGGCTGGGTGACAGGGCGGACACCGCCACGCCGGCCTGCTGCGCATAGCGCGCCATGAAGCTGGCGGGGCTGTCTGCCGAAGCGTGGGCTGAAAGCAGCATCAGCCCGGCCCATGCAAGTCGCTTAATCATGCTGCACCCCGCGCTCGGCATCGAGGTATTGCTTGCCGGTGACCATGCTTTGCGCCACACGTTCGCCGCGCAGCTGGTGGAACACCAGTGCCGCCATGTGCAGGCCGACGAAGCCCAGTATCAGGACAAAGCCGGCCTCGTGCGGGTCTTCCAGCACGTCCTCCAGCCAGCCGGCATTGCCCAGCCAGGCGGCGAGCGGGCCGACCTGGAATTCGCTGGCGGCAAGACCCAATCCGGTGACGACCATCAGCGTCATCACGCCGTAGGCAAACAGGTAGGCGAGGCTGGCGATGGGGTCGTGGCCGATGCGATGCGCGCTCGGCAGGCGCAGGTTTTTCAGGCTGTCCTTCCACACCGCCGGGTGCCACAGATCCCGCCAGCGCGCGCTGCCAGGGCCGACGAGGCCCCACAGCAGGCGCGCCATCAGGGCTGCAGTCAGGCCATAGCCGGCGAGGATGTGCAGATTCCAGATCGCGGTTTCATAGGGGCCGTGCTCGAACGCTTCGGCCAGCTGGCTGCTGGCAATGAGCAAAACGATGGACAGCGCGATGACCCAGTGCAGCAACCGCAGCAGCGGGTCGTATACGCGGCGGACTTGTGTATTCGAATGCAACATGGTGACCTCCTCGTGAGATGCGATGAGGTCACTTTAGTGAAGCATGCTTATCTCACCCTTAAGCCGCCCGACAGATTGGCGTGCTGCAGCAGCCCATCGCGCGCACGCCGCGCGGTCTCCTGATAGGCATCGATCGCGCGCGCCACCAGCGCATCCGGCTGGTGCACCGGCGCTTCGATTTCCTGCTGGGCATTCAGCCGCCAGTGCTCGATCTGGCGGCCGGGGCTCAACACGACCAGTTGGTCGGGGGTCAGGTAGCCCAGCTTCTGGTAGGTGGCGATGAAGGCGCGCCCGGCGTCGGGGTAGGCATGCAGCACGCTGCGTCCCATGAAGCGCGTGTGCTCGGGCAGGCCCAGCAGGTCGAGCACGGTGGGTACCAGGTCGATCTGGCTGGCGAGCCGGGTGTCGGTGTGCGGGGCCAGATGCGCGGGCGAATAGACGATCGCGGGGATGTGGTAGTTCTCCGGCGGCAGGCTCACGCGGCCCTTGCTCGACGCGCAGTGGTCGGCCACCACCACGAACACCGTGTCCTTGAACCAGGGCTTCGCGCGCGCCATGTCGATGAAGCGGCCCACCGCGTAGTCGGAATATTTCACCGCACCCGGGCGGCCGCGCCGCAGGTCGATGCGGCCTTCCGGGAAGGTGAACGGGGTATGGTTGGACGTCGTCATCAGGTGCATCAGGAAGGGCTTGCCGCTGGCGGCGTCGCGGTCCATCTGCTCCAGCGCGTAGTCGAACAGGTGCTCGTCGGCCAGTCCCCAGATGTTGCCGAAGCCGCGATGCCGTTCGGGGAACTGGCTGCGGTCGATCGGCTGGTAATGGTTGCCGGCGAAATAGGCGTCCATGTTGTCGAAGCGCGCATAACCGCCGTACATGAAGCGGTTGACGTAGCCATGGTCGGCCAGCACCGCGCCCAGGGTTTCCAGATTCTGGTTATCCTTGCGCCAGATGATCGAATGGCCGGGCAGTGGCGGGATGGCGAGCGACAGCGCTTCCAGCCCGCGCACCGTGCGGTTGCCGGTGGCGCGCAGGTTGGCGAGAAACAGACCCTGTTCGGCCAGCCGATCGAGATTGGGGGTGAGGCCGCGGGTATCGCCGCCGTGCGCCATGAAGCTCGACGACAGGCTTTCCAGGGTGACGATGACGACGTTCTTCGGCGGCGTGGCGGACACGATGCGCGGCAAGGCCGCAGCCGGTGTTGCCGCGGTCTGCGGGCGGGTGGCGTAGAAGTCGAAATAATCGATTTCGTTGTTGCCGTAAGCGTAGCCCAGGCTATAGAGGCCGTTGGCGGAAAGCTCCTTCTGGTATTCGTTGGCGCCCTGCCGCGCCTCCATCGACCACACCGACGCCAGCCCGCTGGCCACCGCGACGCTCGCCAACCATACCGCGATGCGCCTGCGGCGTGTGGCGACCGGCATCGCGGCACGCACGAGCCAGCCGCGACTTGCCCACGCCAGCGCCAGTGTGGCGACAGCCAGCGCACCGAGCAGCGTGCCGACCGGAAAGCTCTCGCGGATGTTGCCGATCACTTCGCGCGTGTAGACCAGATAATCCACTGCGATGAAGTTGAAGCGCACGCCGAATTCGTCCCAGAAGAACCATTCGGCCAGCACGCCGAAGCCCAGCGCGTAGAGGGCGATCCCCGCGACAGCCAGCACGAGCCCGCGGCGCAGGCGCCCGGCTCGTTTGCGCGTGCCGAGCGCCGCTTCCAGCATGAGCAGCGCGGGCAGCGCCAGCCCCAGCGTCACCAGGTCGAACGCCAGCCCGATCCCGAGCGTTGCGGCTGCCGAGGAAAACGTCAGGTGCGCAGCGTGCCAGGTCTGCACCATCAACACGCCGCGCAGACCCGTGTGCAGGAGCAGGAAGCAGGCGGCCAGCCAGGCCGTGAGGGGATACGGCGTGGCAAGCATGGCCAAAGTGCGAAAACGCGGACGCGGGTCAAACACCGGAAGTTCTCCCTTTAACCTAGAAACCGCAGTTGGAGGCGCCCGATGGCGCGTCTGGGCGCGTGGCTGCCACGAAGCGGCGAGGCGGCAGGCCGGGGCCTGCAACGAGGAGCGACCAAGGCAGGCACGCGGCCAGGCGTATCAGCGGGTGCGTAGCGGACTCACCCAAACGGTGAACGCTATCGAAGGCAGAAAATTCAGTATTCATGCGGTATTCATCAAGAGGGCAAGCGGTCAACTGCGGTTTTCA
>CAMTWC010000041.1:0-41624 GCA_947085345.1 uncultured Gammaproteobacteria bacterium
ACCGACCGGGACGTATCGAGCCAAGAGCCGTCAAACGACGACCCAAACCCTATCCGCTCTTGATGAAACCCCGTCCTCTGGCCAGGGCTGACGTCCGACTCCATGGGCACCCGAAAAAGCTTAAGTAAGTGCCATTCGTGTCTGACCCGTTTCCGCGCGCAGGCCATTCAGCAGGCACTCCATGCCACGCCGTTGTTGCTGAATCTGCCCAAGGCGATTCGCCAGCGCGCGCAGCACGTTCAGGTACCAGTCTAATTCCATTTCCAGATTGAAAAGGTCGCGAAGGTGAGCCGCAGACAGTGCTGTAGCACTGCAAGCTGAAACCGGCGCGATATGGTGTCTGACCCCATTTTTACGATATGGTGTCTGACCCCATTTTTATCATATGGTGTCTGACCCCATTTTTATCCCGACATGGGTCGTCCTGGGCGCGTGCCGGGTACGCGTGAACTTGTGCTACCCCATTTTTCTTACATTATTCCCTACCGGATCAAGGAACAGCGGGTCGAGATTCTTCGCGTGTTTCACACTTCGCGAAAATGGCCGCACGGATTCGGGGATGCCTGAAGGCGTTGATGTGACTTGGCTACGGCGCTGCGCGTGGGGAATTCGAAAAGAACGCGGCAGGATTACCCTGTAATCTCAACCAGGCAATTCCCGGAACCGAGCGCCGCGATCACAGAGGGCATTTCCGCTTCAAACCACGCCAGCAATCTTGCGTTGGGGCAATTGCCGATCCTCACCCACACAATCGGCGGTGCGGTCTTGCTGACAGACGCACGAATGGCGAAATCCTCATCCTTGGTGATGATGACGGCGCCGTTCGCCATGGCATAGTCCCAAACCAGGCTGTCGCTGGACTTAAGCAGACCCACATCAAGCAGATGTGCCGCCTCATGGCCCATGGCCGCGATCTTCCTGGCCAGGGCAGGAAGATTGCGCATCGACCAGAAAGCGATGCACGTCAGGCCGCTTTTAATACCGGGTGATCAAATTGCCGCGCCGCATACAGCAAGGTGGCGGTGATGTCTTCCGCCTCCAGGTAGGGGTAATCGGCCAAAATCCGGTCGCGGCTTTCGCCCGCCGCCAGCAATTCGAGAATATCGCTTACACGGATACGCATTCCACGGATGCAGGGGCGCCCTCCGCATTGAGCGGGGTCAACGGTGATTCTTTCCAATGCTGGAGATTCCATTCTGCGCGCGCCTGTTTATGCCGACAAAGTCATTGTATAGCGTTAATAGAGACGCTGAAAAGTTTGCCTGCGCCGGATAGGACGGGGATAAGTGTCTGTTTGCCCCGCATGCGGGTACGCACCGCAAGAGGCGCTTGAATTGGGTGCCCGTTATCTACAACCTCGATGGGGTGCGGCTCGACACCTTGCAGGATCAGGATTTGAAGCAAGCCATCCTGAGTCAACGAGTTCTTGTGGTGTAGCCAGTCCCTTGAGGCCCCCGTGCAACAAAACAACACTTTCCATTCCGGATGACGGAAAAAACAACAGCTTTCCTTGCCCGTCCTCCCTGAGTCTGGATAATCGACCTCGTCCCCAGGCATCCAGCCTGCGCAGGACGGCTCTGCAGAGCTTGAACAAGGTTTATTCCAAACCAAGCTTTATATTCCAATCCAAGGAGATATTTAAATGATGAAAAAGATTCTTGCAGCGGCGATTGTTTCCGCTTTCGCTGCGCCCGCATTTGCAGCAACCGCCAACGTTGACATCTACGGCCAGATGAACGTGTCCGTTGACAGCGTTGACCATGACGGCAGCTCCACCAGCGTCGGCAACGAGCGTCGCACCCGCGTGTCCAGCAACAACACCCACCTTGGCTTCAAGGGTGCTGAAGACCTGGGTGGCGGCCTGTCCGCCATTTGGCAGTTCGAATACGCGCTTCAGTTGGATCAGCAAGCCGCTGGTAGCACTTTTCAGGCGAGCAGCGACACGCAGGGTGGCAACTCCTCGCGTCACACCTTCGCCGGCCTGAGCAGCAAGACCCTGGGCGCGCTGACCTTCGGCACCCAGGAAAGCCCGCTGAAGACCTCCACCGGCCCGCTGGCCGTGTACACCAACACCCTGGCTGACTACCGCTCGGTCTTCACCAAGCTGTCGACCCGTGCCGACAACTCCGTCCTGTACACCTCGCCCGATATGGGCGGTCTGGTGGTGCAGGCGATGTACGGTGCGCGCAACGAAGCCGGCAACGCTGGCAACTCCGATCCGCGCATGTACGCGGTGTCCGGCGTGTACAAGAACGGCCCGCTGTACGCTACGCTGGCGTATGAAAACAACAAGAGTGTGAGCGCCACGAACGTGTCGTCCGACGACAAAGCCTGGCGTGCCGGCGTGGGCTACACCTTCGGCAATACCAAGCTGGGTCTGGCTTACGAGAACAACGATAGGGATGCGGTTGGTACAACAATAACTAAAAACGACGGCAGCGCTTGGTATGCATCGGTCGCGCACAAGCTGGGTAACGTTACGCTTAACGCGGCCTACACCGATCGCGACGAGTACACCAGCGGTGCCAACGACGGCGCCAAGCAGTTCACCGTCGGCGCTGATTACAACCTGTCCAAGCGCACCATGGTCTACGCGCTGTACACCAAGGTCGACAACGACACCAACGGCCGCAACGCTATTGGCCCTGCAACCGGCATCGCGCAAGTGGGCTCGGGCGCAGCTTCGGCGGGCGGTATTGTTGCCGGCGGCGAAGCCAGCGGCTTCTCGCTGGGCATGTCCCACAAGTTCTGATTCGGCATCTGCTGACTTAAAACATGTGACTAGAAACGGGCGCCTTCGGCGCCCGTTTTTTTATGGAAAAGCCGGGCCGTGTCATCATGGCCCGGTTTTCATCGAATGTGGTTGGGGTGATGGGGTCAATCATGGCTATGTCGGTCGCTGTGCGTTCCAGAATGAAGCGCGCCCGCGCGTTGCTCGAAGCCGGGCAGGTGGTGGAGGCGCAGGCGCTGTGCGCGCGGATTTGCCAGCAGGACAAGCTCAATGCCGAAGCCTGGCTGATGCTGGGCGTGGCCAGCAAGGCGCTGGGCCGGGTGGACGAAGCCTTGCGGGCCTTGGACAAGGCGACTGCGCTATCGCCAGGCGATAGCTTTTCCCAGAATGAAAAAGGCCTGCTGCTGGCGCAAACCGGGCGCTATGCGGAGGCAGTGATTGCCTTTGAACATGCGCTGCCCGGCGCTCCCGTCCCGGCAACGGTGCAGCTCAATCTGGGGGTGGTGTATGGCCTGATGGGCCAATACGATGCGGCGCTGCAGGCGTTTGATCGGGTTCTGCGCGCCGATCCGCGATCGGCCGCCGTCTATATCCAGCGCAGCGCCGTGCTCCATTTGATGGGGCAGCATGAAGCGGCGCTGCATGCGGCGGAGCAGGCGCTTAGCCTCAACCGCTATAGCCTGGAGGCGAATATACGCATCAGCGAGGCGCTGGTGGGTTTGGCGCGTTATGAAGAGGCGCTGGCGGGATATTCGGCCTGTCTGTCCATCGATCCGGATCATCTGCCTTCGCAAAGGCGGGTGATTGAGCTGTGCCGCGGGCTCACGGTACGGACGCCCACTGCGGCGCACCTGGCCGTGCTGGAGCGCGCCTACACTTGGGCGCATGTCAATGCGCAGGATCTGGCGCGCTTCGCTGCGTCGGTGTTCAAGGCCAACGGCTTGCACGACATGCTGGACGCCGCGCTGGTAGACGCAGGGCAAAGCCTGGAGCGTGGCCTGGAATCGCTGCGGGCGCTGGCAACGGCGCACCGCCTCTATTTTGACGGCCTGCTCGCGCAAGGTGTGCTGGAAGACGCACAGCTGGAGCGTGCAACAACGACGTTCAGGGCGCGGCTGCTGCATTTTTTATGGGCGCACCGGACGGCATTCGACGTAGGCATTCCGGCCCCGGTCGAGTTGCTGCTCCATGGCCTGTCACGCCAGTGTTTCAACAATGAGTCCTTGTGGGGCAGCACAGAAGGCGAAGACATTCTTGTTGCGCAATGCGTGGCGGAGGTCGAAGCAAGGCTGCAGGCGTCTTCCGGCCTTGATCCGGCGTTGGCGCTGCGCTTCTGGTTGCTTGCACTGTACCGGCCGTTATCCGCCGTGATTCCGGAACATTTGGGAAACACGATTACCCGTGGCGTGGCCAGCCCATATCTGAAGCAGGTTTTGCAGACACAATGCACCGAATATTGGGAAGAACAGCGGATCAAGGCGGAAATCAGGCCGCTGACGCCCATCGCGGAAGGCGTCTCGTCCGAGGTTCGTAACCAGTATGAGGAAAATCCCTACCCGCGCTGGCAGTCGCTGCCGCCGGTGGAGCCGGGCTCCGCCACGGAAAGCCTGGGCGGATTGTTTGCCGATGGCGCGATCCCGGACTATCTCGGCCAGCCGATGGAGATATTGATCGCAGGCTGCGGAACGGGCCGGCATTCGATCCAGACCGCGCGGCGGTTTCCAGCCTCGCGCGTGACCGCCATCGACTTGAGCCGGGCAAGCCTGGCTTATGCCGCACGCAAAACCGCCGAGCTGAATATTGAAAACGTGGCGTATTTCCAGGCCGACATCATGGCGCTGGGCGCGCTGGAACAGCGATTCCATATCGTCGAATCCATCGGGGTGCTGCATCACCTCGAAGACCCGGCTGCCGGATGGCGCGTGCTCACTTCCTTGCTGGCGCCGGGCGGGCTGATGCATATTGCGCTGTACAGCAGAATCGCACGCACCCGGCTGGATTTCGCGCGGAACGCCATCAAGCAGGCCGGGCGGGGAAACGACGCGGCCTCGATCCGGGCATTCCGGAAGCAGGTGCTGTCCGCGTCGCCTGGAACCGAACTGGCGGAGGTGGCGTCGTTCGGGCGGGATTTTTACAGCCTGTCGAATTGCCGTGACCTGTTGTTTCATGTGCAGGAGCACCAGTTCACCCTGGTGCAGATCGCCGCCTTGCTGGAGGCATTGGGCCTGGAGTTTCTGGGACTGGAGCTGGACCCCTGGGTGGTGGAGGCGTATTCCCGATTCAACCCCGCCGACCTCAACGGAACCGACCTGGAAAGCTGGCACCGTTTTGAACTTGAAAACCCACTGACGTTTGCCGGGATGTACCAGTTCTGGTGCCGGAAGCGCTGAGCAGGTTGCGCGAAAAAGAAGGTTAGCTCAAACACGATAGAAAACGATAGAAAATGGGGTCAGACACGAGAAAATGGGGTCAGACACGATATTTGTCCTTTATTCACCCACACCCGCATGCACCACCGGGTCTGCTAGACTGCGCCATGGGTTATGTATTGAGCGCGCATGCAGAAACGATTATTCGAGAGCGCGAAATCGCGCCCGAATGGCTTGATGCCGCGATGAATGTTCCTGATCTGCGATTGCCCCATGAAAGCGATCCGACGCTACACCATGCGTTAAAGCTGATACCGGCTTTCGGTGATCGCGTGTTGCGCGTGATCTACAATGCTACGAAAGAGCCGCCGTTGATCGTCACCGTTTATTTCGACCGGACAATGAAAGGGAAGCTATGAAAATCGAGTATGACCCGGCCGCTGATGCGCTTTATGTCCGGCTTGGCGAAACGAAGATCATTGAATCGGAGCAGGTGCAGCCCGGCGTTATTCTGGATTTCGACGAGTCGGGCAAGGTTGTTGGCGTTGAGATTCTGTCGGTCAGTCAATGTGGCAATCAGCCATTGGAAAAGGCAGCGTAACCGTTCGGTTTCACAAGAAAGAAAACCCCAGTGCCTGGTCCCTCGGTAGAAAATGGTAGAAAATGGGGTCAGACACGATATTTGTCCTATGCTGAATGCATCCTGTCCCGCTGCGAGGTCGATTATCCATGGCACGTCTTCCCCGCTACGTCATACCCGGCCAGCCGCAGCACATCATTCAGCGCGGCAATAACCGTCAGGCGATATTTGCCGCCGATGCGGATTACCGGTTCTTCCGCGATGCGCTGGTGGAGGCGGCGGCGCGGCACGGGCTGGCGATTCATGCGTATGTGTGGATGACGAATCACGTCCACCTGCTGGCAACGCCGACACTCGAAGACAGCATAGGCAAGACGTTCCAGTCGGTGGGGCGGCGCTATGTGCAGTATTTCAATCACGCCTACAAGCGCAGCGGAACGCTGTGGGAGGGGCGCTACCGCGCGACGGTGGTGGATAGTGAGCGCTATCTGCTGACCTTGATGCGCTACATCGAGCTGAACCCGGTGCGGGCGGGAATGGTTGACGCGCCGCAGGCCTATCCGTGGTCGAGTTACCGACGCAATGCCCTGGGCAAGGGCGGGCCGAATGCGGATTGGCTGGCGCCGCATGAGCAGTACGCGCGCCTGGGGCGGGACGATGCGGCCAGGCAAAAGGCTTATCGGGCGCTATTCGACGCGGCGATCGACCGGGACGATCTGGCGGCCATCCGCGACTGCACGCACAAGGGCTGGGCGCTGGGCGGGGAGCGGTTCAGACAGGAAATCGAGGCGCTGGGGCAGCGGCGCGCGGCGTCGAAGGGGGTGGGGCGGCCGAGGAGGCAGGAAGTGGTGTAATCGTGACCCTATTTCCTTATTTTTGTAATCGTGACCCCATTTCCCCTAACCCCATTTCCCTGCACCGGATCGCTCTCGGCCGGATGAAGTGAAACGCTGGGGGGTAGCGTCCCCCGGCCACTGCACTATTCTGGGTAGGCAGACGCCGACAACCTTTTCCCGTGCACATCCAGAGCCTCACTGTCGAGCAGTCCCTCGCCAGCCTTCACACATCGTCCGCGGGACTGACTGCAGCCGAGGCGCAGCGGCGCCTGGCGGAGTTCGGCCCCAACCACGTCGAGGAAATCGGCCGCGAGCCCCTGCTGCTGCGCTTCGCCCGCGAGTTCACCCACTTCTTCGCCCTTGTCCTGTGGCTGGGCGCGGCGCTGGCGTTTCTTGCCGAAACCTTCGACCCCGGCCAGGGCATGGCGCGGCTGGGCGTTGCCATCGTCGGCGTCATCCTCATCAACGGCATCTTTTCCTTTTGGCAGGAATACCGCGCCGAGCGTGCGGTCGCAGCGCTGCGCGAACTGCTGCCGCAGCAGGTGATGGTGTCCCGCGGCGGCGAAATCGTGGAACGGCTCGCCAGCAATCTGGTGCCCGGCGACATCGTGCTGCTGGAGGAGGGTGACTTCGTTCCGGCCGACTGCCGGCTGGTCGAGGCGTTCGGCCTGCGCGTGAACACCGCGACCATCACCGGCGAATCGCTGCCCAAGGCATGCAGCGCCGAGCCGCATCCGGAGGTGTCGCCGCTTGCCGCCAGGAACATCGTGCTGGCCGGTACCTCGGTGGTGTCGGGCCAGGCGCGCGCCGTCGTTTATGCCACCGGCATGCGCACCGAGTTCGGCCGGATCGCGCATCTCACGCAGACGGCCGGCGCCGCCACATCGCCGCTGCAGCGCGAGATCGTGCGGCTGTCCCGCATCGTGGCTTTTCTCGCAACTGGCATCGGCGGCGTGTTCTTCCTCATCGGTCAGATGCTCGGACTGCCGTTCTGGGAAAACCTGCTGTTCGCCACCGGCATCATCGTCGCCAACGTGCCGGAAGGCCTGCTGCCGACGGTGACGCTGTCGCTGGCCATGGCGACGCAGCGCATGGCGAAGCGCAACGCGCTGGTGCGCCACCTGCCGGCGGTGGAGGCGCTCGGCTCGACCACCGTGATCCTGTCCGACAAGACCGGCACGCTGACGCGGAACCGCATGTCGGTGCGGCGTTTATGGCTGGGCGGCGGATTCTTCGTCGCAGACGACATCGCGACCCAGCCGCGTCTGGCGGAGGATCATCGCCCGCTCTTCGTGAACGCCGCGCTCTGCCACAACCTGAAGGAAGTGAATCATCTGGGCAAGCACGAATGGCTGGGCGATCCGATGGAAGTGGCGCTGGCCGGCATGGGACGGCAGGCAGCGGGTGCGCTCAAAGGCTACACGCGACTTGAAGAGATCCCTTTCGACACCGACCGCATGCGTATGTCGGTCCTGGTCGGAACGCCGCAAGGGCGCGTGCTCTACTGCAAGGGCGCGCTGGAAACGGTGCTCGCGGTGTGCGACTCGGTGCAGTTCGAGGGCGGCGCCGTGCCGCTCGACGCCGCCGCAAAAACCCGTCTGCTTGCCGTGCAGGACGAGATGGCCGGGGCCGGCCTGCGCGTGCTGGCCTTTGCCCATGGCCCGATAGCCGGCGACCAGCCTGCCGGGGAGCGCGGCCTGATCCTCTCGGGCCTGGTCGGGCTGGAAGACCCGCCGCGTCCCGAGGTGCCGCAGGCCATCGCGCGCTGCGCTTCGGCCGGCATCCGCGTCATCATGGTCACTGGCGACCATCCGCACACGGCGCTGGCCATCGCCCGCGAGATCGGCCTCGTGAAAACCGCCCAGCCGGTCGTCATCAGCGGCGACGACCTGCGCCGCCTGTCGCCGGCGCAGCTGCATCTGGCGCTGGATGCGCCGGAAATCCTGTTCGCCCGCGTCGCCGCCGAACAGAAGATGCACCTTGTCGAGGCGCTGCAGAAGAAGGGCGAGATCGTCGCCGTCACGGGCGACGGCGTCAACGACGCGCCGGCGCTGAAAACCGCCGACATCGGCATCGCCATGGGGATTGCCGGCACCGACGTCGCCAAGGAAGCTGCCGACCTGATCCTGCTCGACGACAACTTCGCCAGCATCGTCACCGCTATCGAGGAGGGGCGCGCGGTGTTCGACAATCTGCGCAAGTTCCTCACCTATATCCTGTCATCCAACATTCCCGAGATCGTGCCCTATCTCGCCTTCGTGCTGTTCCGCATTCCGCTGCCGCTGACCATCATCCAGATCCTCGCGGTCGACCTCGGCACCGACATGCTGCCGGCCTTGGCCCTCGGCGCCGAAAAGCCCGACCCCGATGTCATGCGGCGTCCGCCGCGCGCGCGCAGCGAACGATTGCTGTCGTGGAAGCTGATCGCCCGCGCCTACCTCTTCCTCGGCGTGCTGGAAGCGGCGGCCGCGATGGCGGTGTTCTTCTTCGTCCTCGATGCTGCCGGCTGGCAATACGGCGAATCCCTGGCGCGAACCGCGCCGCTCTACCTGCAGGCCACCACCGCCTGCCTGGCGACGATCGTGGTGACGCAGGTGATGAACGTCTTCCTGTGCCGCCATCCGCTCAACTCGTCGCTTTCCTTCGGCCTGTTCAGCAACCCGCTGATCCTGCTCGGCATCGCGGCGGAACTGGGCCTGCTGCTGTTCATCGTCTACACTCCGGCCGGCAACTGGCTGTTCGGCACGGCGCCGGTGGGGGCGGAGGTCTGGGTGCTCGCCGTGGCGCTGGCGGTGATGATGGGGAGTGGGGAGGAAGCGCGCAAGGCATGGGTGCGGCGGTCGCTCAACTGACGCACCCGTGATGACCTGCGCTGTAGAAACTTCGACATGGCCGCCAGAGGGGAATGCTAACTGATTTCGGAAAATTGACAGATCAGGATTGATCTTTTGCACCTGAACAGGCGCACCAATTTGTGGCACGCCATCCCGCCCATGCACTGCGGTTGAGCGAATCGCCGACATCGCGTTGGCTGGAATCCCTCCAAGCTATTGAATTCACTGAGCTGCCGCGTCCTGGCACAGACTCTGCTGACAGAGTTGGACAAGGAGCCATCATGCCTGTCGTTTCATCTGTCTGTTGTTACTGCGGCACCGGTTGCGGGGTGTTGATCGAAGCCGACGCCGGGAAGATCACCGGCGTGCGCGGCGATCCCGCGCATCCGGCCAATTCCGGCAAGCTGTGCACCAAGGGCGTGACGCTGCATCTGGCCGCGCAGGCGGGCGGGCGGGCCCTGGTTCCCGAGCTGCGCGCCGACAAGGCGTCGCCGCGCCAGCGCGTGAGCTGGGACGCCGCGCTGGATCATGCTGCCGAACGCTTCGCCGCCATTGTCCGTGAGCATGGCCCGGATGCGGTGGGCTTCTATATTTCCGGCCAGTTGCTGACCGAGGATTACTACGTCTTCAACAAGCTGGCCAAGGGACTGATCGGCACCAACAACGTCGATACCAATTCGCGCCTGTGCATGTCGTCCGCCGTGGCGGGCTACAAGGCTACGCTCGGTGCGGATGCACCTCCCGGCTGTTACGAGGACATCGATCATGCGGGGGTGATCTTCATCGCCGGGTCGAATACGGCCTATGCGCACCCGATCCTGTTCCGCCGTATCGAGGCGGCACGCAAGCAGAACCCCGATCTCAAGCTGATCGTGGTGGACCCGCGCCGAACCGATACTGCGGCCGAGGCCGATCTGCATCTGTCCATCCTGCCCGGCACCGATGTGGCGCTGTTTCACGCCATGCTGAACGCGATGTTGTGGGAAGAGCTGATCGATCGCGACTACATCGCTGCGCATACCGAGGGCTGGGAAAGTCTGCGCAATCTGGTGCGCGAATACACCCCGGAGAAAATGGCGCCGGTCTGTGGCGTGAGCGCCGCCGACATTGCACAGGCCGCGCGCTGGTTCGCTGCCGGGCCGACGCTGTCTTTGTACTGCCAGGGGCTGAATCAATCCAGTTGCGGCGTAGACAAGAATGCGGCGCTCATCAACCTGCATCTGGCGACCGGTCAGATCGGCAAGCCGGGCGCGGCGCCGCTGTCCTTGACCGGCCAGCCCAATGCGATGGGCGGACGCGAAGTCGGCGGCATGGCACACCTGCTGTCGGCACATCGCGACATGGCCAATCCCGAACACCGTGCCGAAGTGGCGCGGCTGTGGGGGGTGGACGATGTGCCCGCCACGCCGGGCAAGACGGCGGTGGAAATGTTCGAGGCGGTGCGCCGGGGCGAGATCAAGGCGCTGTGGATTGCCTGTACCAACCCCGCGCAGTCAATGCCGGATCAAACCCTGATCCATGAAGCCTTGCAGGCGGCCGAGTTTGTGGTGGTGCAGGAGGCCTTTGCCGACACCGAAACCGTGCGCTATGCCGATCTGCTGCTGCCTGCCGCCACCTGGGGCGAGTGCGAGGGGACGGTGACCAACTCCGAGCGACGCATCTCGAAGGTGCGGGCGGCGGTTCCCCCGCCGGGCGAAGCGCGTCCGGATTGCCAGATCGTCGTGGAATTCGCCTGGCGGATGGGTGAACGGTTGGGGCGCGATGGCCGCAAACTGTTTCCGTACACCCGTCCCGAAGACGTGTTCAACGAGCATCGCGAATCCACCCGCGGGCGCGATCTCGATATCACGGGGCTTTCTTATGCCATTCTGGACGAGGGTCCGCGGCAATGGCCGCTGCCGGAAGGCGCGCAGACCGGCACGCCGCGGCTGTACGCGGACGGCGTGTTCCCGACCGCAAATGGTCGGGCGCGTTTTCATGCCGCAGGCTATCGGCCGGTGGCTGAAGCCATCGATGCGCGCTATCCCCTGCATCTGAACACCGGCCGCCTGCGCGACCAGTGGCACGGCATGAGCCGCACCGGATTGGTGGCGCGGCTGTATGCCCACGTCGAAGAACCGCTGCTGTCGATGAACCGGCAGGACATGGAGCGCCGTCAGTTGCAGGACGGTGACCTCGTGCGGGTGAAGAGCCGCCGTGGCAGCCTTGTCATCAAGGTGCAGGCAAGCGACGAATTGCGCGGCAGCCAGGTATTCATCCCGATGCACTGGGGCGGGCGCTTCATGTCGGGATGGGGGGTGAACACGCTGACGCAAGGCGTCTTCGATGCGGTTTCGCGCCAGCCTGAACTCAAGCACTGCGCGGTGCAGGTGGAAAAGACGGTGCTGACCTACCGGCGGGCGATCATGCGGCGGGGCGATGGCGCCACGCTGCTGCGGCTGGCGCAAGCCTTCCTTGGACGTTTCGATTACGCCACTGCCTGTCTCACCGGGCGCGACAATACCGTGCTGGTTTTTCAGGCGGCAAGCGTTGGCCCGCTACCCGAATCGCTGGTGCAGGAGATGGACGTTGCGTTTGGGCTGGACGATCCGCTGTTGACCATGAACTATCAGGACGCCCGCCGCGGAATCTGGAAAAAGGTGCGGGTGGAAGACGGCGTGATCACCGGCGCCCGGTTGTCCGGCGAAACGGCCGCACGCGACTGGATCAAGAATCTGATTGCCGAAGGCGCTTCGGCCATGGAAGTGCGGAACTGGCTGCTGGCACCGGTCGAGCAGCCTCCGGCGGGCAAGTCGGGACGTGGGCGCATTGTGTGCAACTGTCTGAACGTGGCCGAGCCCGACATCGTTGCGGCGATTGCCGCGGGCGCCGATCTGGCTGCATTGCAATCGAATCTGAAATGCGGCACTGAATGCGGCTCGTGCGTGCCGGAACTGAAGCGGCTGATCGCTGGCAATCGGGCGGCGGCATGAGCTACGCCACGTTAATCCGGCAGATCGAAGCCGGCGAGGGCCTGGGCTTTGTCGAGGCGCGCGCGCTGGGCGCGGCGCTGCTCGATGGCGGCGTGCCGGAGCTGGAAACGGCGGCCTTCCTGGTCGCCTTCAACCAGCACGATCCCGGGCTGGATGCCTGGCTCGGCCTGCATGCGGCGCTGGCCGAGCGGCTGCCGGATTTCGCCGCGCCGTCCGGCCCCCTCCGCACGGTGGTGTTACCCAGCTATCACGGGGTGCGCACGCATCCGCACCTCACCCCGCTCCTGGCGCTGCTGCTGAAAAGCTTCGGCATTCCGGTGCTGATCCACGGCGTGCTCGAAGGCGGCGGCGGCACGGCGGCAGCCTACGTGCTGCGCGATCTCGGCATCATGCCGTGCAGCACGGCGGCACAGGTCAATGCCCGGTTGCAGGATGAAGGCATCGCCTTCGCGCCGGTGGCGTTGCTGAGCCCCGGCCTGGCGGCCCTGCTGGCCCTGCGCGCGCGGCTTGGGGTCGATGGCTGGGTGACGCGGCTGGCGGCGCTGGCCGATGTGCTGGTCGAGCATTCGGTGCGGGTGACGCCGGTGGCCTCGCACGCAGAGCTTGCGCCGACGCGCGAAGTGCTGGAAGCCCTGGGCGGACACGCCTTGCTGTTGCAGGGCTGCGAGGGCGAGGCGTTTGCCGACCCGCTGCTGCGGCCCGACATGGTGCTGGTGCAGGACGGGCAGGGGCAGCGGGTGTACGAGGCGCAGACGACAGCGTCCGTCCCGGCGAACCTGCCGGAGACGGACGCGCGGGCAACCGGCGCGTGGATAGCCCGGGTCATGCGCGACCACTTGCCGCTGCCGCTGCCAATCCGCAACCAGTTGGCGGTGTGTCTGTACGCGGCGGGCTATACCGATGACCTTAATCAGGCGCGCGCGATTACGGCGTTAGATGGATTTGGGCGTGGCGTCAGCCCCCTCTTCCGCCGGGAGAGGGTTGGGGTGAGGGGCGCGTAGCGCGATGGCTTTGGCCGGGTGGCAGCGTAGTTTTCGGTGCATGCGGAACAGTCTGGCACTGTGATGGTGCGCAACAGGCTGCGTCGTCCTGGAATAAAAAAATAAATAACTTTAAAAACAATTAAGTATTGCTTGCGTGTCATTCTGGCACATTGCTTGCTTTGTATGGGGTGTGGGTGCAGTTTGCCCAATGCAAAGAAGGCAGACCGAATGCAACGGCGTATCTCGGTCATCACTTTTGGTTTTTCATTTGGAGTGGTGAGATGGATATGAGTACGCCCATGGGACAGGGTCCCAAGATGAAGCTCGTGATGGTCGGCAACGGCATGGCCGGGGTGCGCACGCTGGAAGAACTGCTGAAACTGGCGCCCGACCTCTACGACATCACCGTCTTCGGCGCCGAGCCGCATCCCAACTACAACCGCATCCTGCTGTCGCCGGTGCTCGCCGGCGAGCAGACGGTGGACGACATCGTGCTGAACCCGCTCGACTGGTACGCGGAGAACAACATCACCCTGCACCTGGGCAAGAAGGTGGTGAAGATCGATCGCGGCGCGCGCGCGGTCGAGGCCGATGACGGCACCCGCGCCGAGTACGACCGCCTGCTGCTCGCCACCGGTTCCAATCCCTTCATCCTGCCGGTGCCGGGCGCCGATCTGCCCGGCGTCATCAGTTTCCGCGACATCGCCGACGTCGACGCGATGATCCGCGCTTCCAGCCAGTACAGGCACGCCGTCGTCATCGGCGGCGGCCTGCTCGGGCTGGAAGCCGCCAATGGCCTGATGAAGCGCGGCATGGACGTGACCGTGGTGCACATCGCCCCGTGGCTGATGGAACGCCAGCTCGACGAGCCCGCCGCGCGCCTGCTGCAGAAGAGCCTGGAAGAGAAGGGCATGAAGTTCCTGCTGCAGAAGCAGACGGCGGAACTGGTCAAGGGCGAGAGCGGGCGTGTGTGTGCGATCAAGTTCAAGGACGGCGATTCTGCCCCCGCCGACCTGGTGGTGATGGCGGTCGGCATCCGCCCCAATACCGAACTCGCCGAATCCGCCGGACTGCACTGCAATCGCGGCATCGTCGTCAACGACACCATGCAGACCTTCGACCCGCGCATCTATTCGATTGGCGAGTGCGCCGCACATCGCGGCATCGCCTACGGTCTGGTCGCGCCGCTGTTCGAGCAGGCCCGCGTGTGCGCCAACCATCTGGCTCATTACGGCATTGGCCGTTATGAAGGCTCGGTCACTTCGACCAAGCTCAAGGTCACCGGTATTGATCTTTTTTCCGCCGGCGATTTTGTCGGCGGCGAAGGCACCGAATCCATTTTGTATTCCGACCCCATCGGCGGCATCTACAAAAAGCTCGTCATCAAGGACAACAAGCTGGTCGGCGGCGTGATGTACGGCGACACGGCCGACGGCGCGTGGTACTTTTCGCTGCTGCGCGACGGCAAGGACGTGACCGAACTGCGCGACCACCTGATGTTCGGCCAGGATCATTGCGGCAACCTCGGCCACAGCGGCATCAACAAGGCCGCCGCGATGACCGACGACATGGAGGTCTGCGGCTGCAACGGCGTGTGCAAGGGCGACATCGTCAAGGCGATCCGCGAGAAGGGCCTGTTCACCCTGGAGGACGTGCGCAAGCACACCAAGGCGTCATCCTCGTGCGGCTCCTGCACCGGTCTGGTCGAGCAGATTCTGGCGGTCACGGCGGGCGGCGATTATTCCGCCACGCCGAAAACCAAATCGATGTGCGGCTGCACCGACCACACCCACGAAGAAGTGCGCGCGGCGATCCGGCAGAACAAGCTTCTGACGATTCCGCAAGTGCAGACGTTCATGGAATGGCGCACGCCCAACGGCTGCGCGAGCTGCCGCACGGCGCTGAACTATTACCTGATTTCGACCTGGCCGGGCGAAGCCGAGGATGATCCGCAATCGCGCTTCATCAACGAGCGCGCCCACGCCAACATCCAGAAGGACGGCACCTATTCGGTGATCCCGCGCATGTTCGGCGGCCAGGTCACGCCGAGCGAATTGCGCCGCATCGCCGATGTGGTCGATAAATACGCGATCCCGTCGCTCAAGGTCACCGGCGGGCAGCGCATCGACATGCTCGGGGTGAAGAAGGAAGACCTGCCGAAAGTGTGGGCCGATCTCGACATGCCGTGTGGTCACGCCTACGGCAAGGCGTTGCGCACGGTGAAAACCTGCGTCGGTTCGGAATGGTGCCGTTTCGGCACGCAGGACTCGACCCGGATGGGCGTCGATCTGGAAAAAATCTTCTGGAAAATGTGGGCGCCGCACAAGGTCAAACTCGCGGTCTCCGGCTGTCCGCGCAACTGCGCCGAAGTCGCGATCAAGGACGTCGGCATTATCGGCGTCGATTCCGGCTGGGAAATTTATGTCGCGGGCAACGGCGGCATCAAGACCGAAGTCGCGCAGTTCCTCATCAAGGTCAAAACCGAAGCCGAGGTCATCGAATACACCGGCGCCTTTTTGCAGCTTTATCGCGAGGAGGCGCGTTATCTCGACCGCACCGTGCATTACGTCGAACGCGTCGGCCTGGATTACGTGAAGAAGCGCATTCTCGACGACCACGAGGGACGGCGCGCCCTGCACGAGCGGATGCTGTTCGCGCTGTCGGTCGAAAAAGATCCGTGGGTCGAGCGCGCCAGGGAAGGCAAACTCGCGCACGAGTTCGAGACGTTGACGGTTTGATCGCGGGAGGCCGGATATGCTGTTTGGACGCAAACACAAGAACCCGATCAAGATCGCCGACAAGGGCGTGGTCGATTGGAAATACACCACCTGCGGCTACTGCTCGACCGGCTGCTCGATCGAAGTCGGCCTGGATCGCAGCGGCGCGGCGGTTGCCTCGCGCGGGGTAGCGGGCGCCGACGTCAATCGCGGCAAGTTGTGCATCAAGGGCATATTCGAGCACGAGCTGTTTAAAAGCAGCGGCAGGGGAACCGTCCCGCTGGTGAGGAAATCCCGCCTGGATCCTTTCCGCGAAACCAGCTGGGACGGCGCGCTGGACACCGTAGGCAATGAGATCAAGCGCTTGCAGGCGGCCTATGGCCGCGACAGTTTCGCGATCGTCTCGACCGGGCAGATCATGACCGAGGAGTTCTACACCCTGGGCAAGCTTGTGCGCGGCGCAATCGGCACCAATAACTATTGCGGCAATACCACCTTGTGCATGGCATCGGCGGTGTCGGGCTACAAGCGCTCGTTCGGCTCGGACGGTCCGCCCGGCTGCTACGAGGATTTCGAACACACCGAGTGCCTGCTGGCATTTGGCTCCAACCTGCCGGAGCAGCACCCGATCATTTTCTGGCGTCTGAAAATGGCGCTGGAACAGCGCAAGTTTCCGGTCATCGTGGTCGACCCGCGCGTCACCATGTTCGCGCAGATGGCCGACTTGCATTTGCCGATCACACCGGGAACGGATTTGGTGCTGTTGAATGCGCTCGCTCACGTGATCCTGAAAGAAGGCCTCGCCGACCAGGCCTACATCGATGCCTACACCAGCGGTGCCGAGGCGTTCGCCGCTCTGGTCGCGCAGTACGATCCGGTATCGGCGTCAAGAGTCTGCGGCATCGACGCGGACACGATCCGCAACGTCGCGCGACTGTACGCCAAGGCAGGCCGCGCGATGACGATCTGGACCATGGGCATCAACCAGAGCACCCACGGTTCCGACGGCGTGGTCGCGATCAACAACCTCAACCTCATTACCGGCAACATCGGCAAGCCCGGATCGACCTCGCTGTCGATCACCGGCCAAGCCAATGCGATGGGCACGCGCGAGTGGGGTTCGACCACCGGGCTGCCCGGCTACCGCTATCTGGAAAAGGACAAGGATCGCCAGGAAGTCGCCGACTTCTGGGGCATCGACGCCGAGTTCTTCCCGCGCCAGCGCGGTCTTGCGATGACCGACATCCTGCCGGCGATCGAGACCGGCCAGATCAAGGGGCTGTGGCTGGTGGCCACCAACCCGATGACATCGATGCCGAACACGCCGCGCATCCGCAAGACGCTGGAGAAACTCGAATTCCTGGTGGTGCAGGACGCCTACCGCGACGTCGAGACCAACGAATACAGCCATGTCTATCTGCCCGCTGCGGTGTGGGCGGAAAAAGAGGGCGTGTTCACCAACACCGAACGCCGCGTCAATCTGGTGCGCAACGTACAGAAGCCCCACGGCGACAGCAAACCCGATTTCTGGATTTTCAACCAGATCGCCAAGCGCTTTGCCGGCGAACGCAAGATCCCGCCCTTTCCGGAAACGACCGAGGGCGCGTTCGAGGAAATGAAGGCCTTGTCGAAAGGCCGTATGCTCGATTATTCCGGCATGAGCTACGCCATGCTGGAACAGCAGAAGGGCGTGCAGTGGCCGTGCCCCGACGGCGCATCGACCGGCACGCAGCGCCTTTACGCCGACGGCAGGTTCCAGCACGACGATGGCCGTGCCAGGCTGATTCCGCTGCCGTATACCGAGAATAACGAGCGGCCGTGTGACAGCTACCCGTTCTGGCTCAACTCGGGCCGCGTGGTCGAGCATTTCCACACCCGCACCCGCACCGGCAAGATGGGCAACCTGAACAAGTTCTCGCCGACGCCCTACATGGAAATGAATTCCGACGCGGCGAAGGCGCTCGGTATCCGCCATGGCAGTTACGCGAGGCTTGCCACCCGGCGCGGCGACGCGGTGGTGATGGTTCAGCACACTCAGCGCGTGCCGCGCGATATGGTGTTCATCCCCTTCCATTTTCACGAATGCGTGAACCGTCTGACGCTGGGCTTGCTCGACCCGCATTCGCGCCAGCCGGCCTACAAGCAGTGCGCGGTCAGGATCGAGCCCGTGTCCGATCAGCACGCCGCTGCCGTGCGCAACGTCGCCGCGCGCGCGTATTAAGGGATCCGGCAATGTTTCAGATTCGTCCCGAAGAACGTCCCTACGCCTGGTTGCCCGACGCCGCGCACCCGGAGACCAACCGTTACGGCAAACCGATCGAACTGATCGGCGCCGACGACCCGCTGGCCGGCAAGAGCCTGCGCATCAACGGCAACCATGGCGTCGGCGACAACCCCAACCGCTACAAGCAGCATGGCTTTTATTTCAACGCCGACAACTGCATTGCCTGCCACGCCTGCGAAGCCGCGTGCTCGGAAAAAAACGACCTGCCCGCGCATATTGCATTCCGCTCGGTCGGCTATCTGGAGGGCGGCAGCTACCCGTCGTCCACCCGCATGAACATCTCGATGGCGTGCAACCATTGCGATAACCCGGTGTGTCTCAAGGGCTGCCCGACGCGCGCCTATACCAAGTTCGCCGAATACGGCGCGGCGCTGCAAGACCCCGATATCTGCTTTGGCTGTGGCTACTGCACCTGGGTCTGTCCCTACAACGCGCCGCAGCTCGATATGAAAGCGGGGCATGTGTCGAAGTGCAATATGTGCGTCGACCGCCTCGAAGTCGGGTTGAAACCCGCCTGCGCCTCGGCCTGCCTCGCGGGCGCGCTGGATTTCGGCGTGATCGAAACCATGCCGGACAATCGTGAGATGCTCGATGCGCAAATCCCTGGTTTCCCGACGCCCGAGATCACCCACCCCAACATCCGCTTCCAGCAGGCGAAAAGCCTGCCGCGCGAAATGCGCCGCACCGATTCGATGCCGCTGCGCTACGAGCGCGACGACGCGACCAAGACCTACCGCCCCAAGGTCGCCGAAGACGGCCGCCCGCGTGCGTGGAACCTGAAAAAGCTGCGCTCGCGCGAAGACCCGCTGGTGGTTTTTACCCTGGTTTCGCAGTTGGTGGTCGGTGCGTTCCTGCTGTTGTTCCTGGGCGAGAAACTCGGCATCGCCGCACTTGCGCCTGCCGCCCATCCGGTGCTGCACGCCACCTTGCTGATTGCGCTGCTGGGCTTCGAGACCATCGCGCTGGTGCTTTCCACCCTGCACCTCGGGCGGCCGCATCGCTTCTACCGCGCCTTCAACAACCTCAGGTATTCGCCGGTGTCGCGCGAAGTCGCGGCAATCGCCGTGTTCTATAACCTGCTCGGCGGCTACACGCTGTTTACCGCCTTGAGCGGTGCATTCGCCTGGCTGCCCGCAGGCTGGGTGCAAGGCATTGGCCAGGCGTGTGGCTGGGGCGCGGTGGTCGCTGGCCCGGCTGCGTTGTACTTCATGTCGCGCATCTACCGCATCCCGGCGCGCCCATTCTGGGACCACTGGCAGGTGCTGACGAGCTTCTACGGCAACATGCTGACGCTCGGCGCGCTGGCGGTGGCGCTGCCCTACGGCTGGATGCTGTGGGCGCAGGGCGGATCGTCGGGCACGCTGCTGGCGCCGCTGGCAGGTTTCATCGCGTTGGGATTGCTGCTGGAAGGCGTGGGCCTGGTGTTTCACGTGCGCCATCTGCAGAAAACAGGCGGGGAGGGCGCGGCTGCGCACTATCTGCAACGCACCGACTTCGGCTACGCATGGATCGCCCGCAATGTCGGCATGATCGCGGGCCTGGCGGGCGCGCTCACGCTTGCAGCCACCGGCTTTGACGGCATGTTTGCCTGGAGCGCACTCGCGGCGGTGGTCGTGGCAAGCGCGCTGGCAGGCCGCGCGCTGTTCTACGTGCTGGTGATCCCGACCACGATGCCGGGCGCCTTCTTCTGGCGCAACAAGGGATTCGAGGAACACGCACGTACTACCGGCCTTGCCAACCTGCCGCAAGTGGGCGTGCTGCCGTGCACGCATTGATGAACGATGACGACCGGAAAGCGGCTGCCTGCTTGCCCCACCGAACTGGAACAGGGGATTTTCATCGCCGCCTACGGTTCACCCCTGCAACGCCGCCGCCGCGCGCTTGCCGTCGTGCTGCTCGGCGTCAAGCACACGCTGCGGGGATTGCTTTTCAGCTGGCCGGCCTACGTGTTGGGGATGGCGGCGTTTTACAGTGGACGGGTACACGCGCTGGCGTATCTGTTGCTGCTGATTCCGGCACTGGCGGTATCGCTGGCCATCCTGGCGCGCGGTGTGCGTGACGATTACCGGAATCAGGTCAATGGCGTGCTGCTGGGCGCAGGATTTGTGCGTGGCTTGCTGTTCCCGGCTGCGCCGTAGCTGAATAGAAGGCTGTAGTTTTGTTAAATGAAAAGGAAGCATCATGAACAAGTGGCTCGAGGTCTGCGCGATGACCGATATCCCCCAACTCGGCGCGCGCGTGGTGCGTCACGGCGGGCTCGACATCGCCGTATTCCGTAATGCCGATAACGAGGTGTTCGCACTGGAGGACCGCTGCCCGCACAAGGGCGGTCCGCTGTCGCAGGGCATCGTTCACGGGAGGCGCGTGACCTGCCCACTGCATGGCATGAATCTCGAATTGATCTCCGGCTGCGCCGTCCCGCCGGACGAGGGCTGCGCGCGCGAGTTCGCGGTCAAGATCGAGGCCGGGCGGGTGTGGCTCGACGCCGCCTCGATCGACGTCGTAGCGGCTTGAGCCCTGAGCGCAGGGGCTATTGCCCATATTTTTTATAGGGCAAGGCGCCAAACCTTGCCCATCGACTGGAGCCAACCATGACACGCGACTTCTGGAAGTCGGGGCATACGCCTACCCTGTTATCCGCATTTCTGTATTTCGACATTGCCTTCATGGTGTGGGTGATGCTGGGTCCGCTGGGCGTGCAGATCGCGCAAACCCTCGAACTCACCCCTGCGCAGAAGGGCATGATGGTGGCGACGCCCGTGCTCGCGGGCGCATTACTAAGAATTGTGATGGGCGTGCTGGTCGATCACCTCAAGCCGAAAATGGCCGGGCTGATTGGCCAGCTGGTGGTGATCGGCGGTCTCGCCTGGGCCTGGCTCGCGGGCATACACAGCTATCGTGAGATTCTTGTTCTGGGCGTGTTGCTCGGCTTTGCCGGTGCGGCGTTCGCCGTCGCGCTGCCGCTGGCGTCGCGCTGGTATCCGCCGCAACACCAGGGCACTGCGCTCGGTATCGCCGGGGCGGGCAATTCCGGCACCGTGTTCGCCGCCCTGTTCGCGCCTGGCCTGGCCGTCGCGTTCGGCTGGGGCAACGTGTTCGGCATCGCACTGATCCCGGTCGGCGTGGCCTTCCTGGTGTACCTCGCGTTCGCCAAGGACGCGCCCGACTGTCCGCCGCCGAAGTCGCTGCACCAGTACATGGCGGTGCTGAAGGACCGCGATGCCTGGTGGTTCATGTTCTTCTACTTCGTCACCTTCGGCGGCTTCGTCGGGCTGGCCTCCAGCCTCACCATTTACTTCAACGACCAGTTCGGTATGGGCCCGGTACAGGCGGGCTACTTCACCGCCGCCTGCGTATTGGCCGGATCGCTGGTGCGCCCCTTCGGCGGCATGCTGGCCGACCGCATCGGCGGCATCCGCACGCTGCTCACGGTGTATACGCTCACCGGCGTGTTTCTCATCATCGTCAGCTTCGGCGCGCCGAACGCGGGGCTGGCGCTGCTCGGCTTCATGCTCGCCATGGGCACGCTCGGCTTCGGCAACGGCGCGGTGTTCCAGCTGGTGCCGCAGCGCTTCCGCAAGGAAATCGGCGTGATGACCGGCATGGTCGGCATGGCCGGCGGCGTAGGCGGCTTTTATCTGGCCGCCAGCCTGGGCTATATCAAGGGACTGACCGGCGATTACCAGATTGGCCTCCTGATTTTTGCCGGATTGTGCTTTGTCGCATTGGCCGGGTTGGCCTTGGTGAAGGCCCGCTGGCGTACCACCTGGGGCGCAGCGGCCATTTCAGGCGTACGGATTTAATAAGGATTCAGGGGGCAGGATTCAGGGAAAGTGCAGCCTGGCTGCGCCTCTTATAATCCCCTGACCCCTGACCCCTGACCCCTGCCATGCCCCTGACCCTCGAATTCGGCTACGCCACCGCAACCGGGCCGCGCGAGCGCAACGAAGATTATGGCGGCTTCGTCGAACCGGATGCGCGGCTGGCGGCGACCAAGGGGATGCTCGCCGTGGTGGCGGATGGCGTATCCGGCGGGATGCATGGTCGCGAGGCGGCAGAATCTTCGGTGCGCAATCTGCTGGCCGATTACTATTCCACGCCCGACACCTGGGAGATTCCGCGCGCGCTTGGAACGGTGCTGAGCGCGATCAATCGCTGGCTGCATGGGCAGGCCGCCTCGCGGGTCGATCCGGGCGGCATGGCGACCACCCTGACTGCGCTGGTGCTGCGTGGCCGCCGCTATCACTATGCGCATGTCGGCGACAGCCGCCTGTATCGTTTGCGCGGCGAAACCCTCGATGTGCTGACCACCGACCACGTGTGGGAAACGCCTGGCATGTCGCATGTGCTGAAGCGCGCGCTCGGACTCGACATCCATGTGTTGCCGGATTTCGGCGAAGGCGAGCTTGCGGCGGGCGACGTGTTCCTGCTGGTGTGCGACGGCGTGTGGGAACCGCTCGGCCAGATGGAACTTCATCGTCTATTGAAGCTGTACGACGCGCCGCAGCGTGCCGCCGATGCCCTGGTGGAAGCGGCCCACGCACGCGGCGGGCAGGACAACGCCAGCGCCCTGGTGGTGCGTGTCGTCGCCGTGGGCGAGGCAGACGCGCCGCTCATCGACGCGCACGAACTGCCGCTGCCGGGCAAGCTCCAGCCCGGTGCCCGTCTCGACGATTTCATCATTGAAGCCGAGCTCCACAGCAGCCGCGAGACGTTGATCTACCGTGCGCGCCACGCCGGGACCGGGCAGCGCTGGGCGCTCAAAACCCTGCAGCCGGTGTTACAGGGCGACGCCGACGCCGCCTCCCGGCTGCTTGCCGAGGAGTGGTTCCTGAAGCGGGTGCACTCGCATTATTTTCCCGATGTACTGCCCTTGCCCGGGCGCAATTTTCTCTACTTCGCAGTGCGCTATTTCGACGGCGCGACGCTGCAGGAGAAGCTCGACTCCGGCCAGCATTTTTCCCCGGTCGAGGTCGTCACCCTCGGCATTCGCGTGCTGAAGGGACTCGCTGCGCTGCACCGGCTCGACATCGTCCACCGCGACCTCAAGCCCGCCAACCTGCACATCGACGCCGAAGGCAAGCTGCGCATCCTGGATCTGGGGGTGGCGCGCTGCCCCACGCTCGACGCGCGCGAAGACCATGCCCAGCCCGGCACCCCCAGCTATATGGCGCCCGAACTGTTCGACGGGGTGGAAGCCGGCGTGCAAACCGATCTTTACGCGGTCGGCGCGACCCTGTATCACCTGTTGACGCGCAAATACCCGTATGGCGAGATCGAGCCGTTTCAGCATCCCAGATTTGGCGAACCGGTGCCGCCCGCGCGCACCCGTCCCGACTTGCCGCCCTGGCTGGAAAACGTCATATTGAAAGCCGTCGCGCGCGATTCCGCGCAACGTTTCGAGACCGCAGAAGAAATGCTGCTCGCCCTCGAACGCGGCGAAGCCAGCCCATTGCTGCGCCGCCGCGCGCCGCTGATCGAACGCTCGCCGGCCGGCGCCTGGCCGCTCGTCGCGGCGGTCTCGATTACCTTGAATCTGCTGTTGCTGTTTTTGCTGCTGGCGAGCTGATTGCTCGAACCGGGGCGGCTTCGGAACGGCTCATGTCGACCCGCAAGAGTCACACGGCCTTCGACGCTTCGATGGTCGGCCATCTGGTGTTGAGCCGCCATTTAAAAATTCGAGGTGGATGCCGGGTCATCGGCCAGAGCCGCCAGTGGCGCAGGCGCCTATCCCGTCCATCAATATTATGTATACATGGTCGGCCGCCTCCTCAATGGACGCACTGACGGCGGCGCCGTATGGCTCATACCGGCATCCTCAGCGGGTCTTGAAGGCATCGGCCACCGCCTGCAGGATGTCCTGCAATTCCTTGCCGGCGAGGGTGGCCGCTTCGCGCTGCTGGATGCCCAAGGACGTGGCCTCCTGCACCGGGTCGGCCACGCCCACCACGATCTTGCCGCCGCGGCACTCGTCCGGCTTGCCGCCGACGGCTTCCCCGGCCGGCCCGACTCGATAGACGGCAAAGCGGCAGGGGACGATCAGGGTGATGTTGGGGTCCTCCTTGATGGCCTGGGCGAGATACTGGGATTTGCAGGCATAGACGACCTTGCTCTGGATATCCATTCCATAGTGCTGTCCGAGACCTTCGTCGATATCCTGGGTCTTGAGCACCTCCCAGTTGTGGGCAAGGACTTCGTGTTCCAGCCGGTCTACCACCTGCTTGAAATTGGCGGCGGCGGGCAGGTGGATGACATACGCGCCGCCCACCCGCTGCACGTCGCCGGCGGTGGCCCAGAGGCTCATGGCCAGCAGGAAGGGCAGGAATACGAAACCGGGAATGCGGGCTGGCTTGATCATTTGGATCTCCTCGGGGGACGGAAGGATTCCCCCCCATTGTCTTTTTTTAGCCCTTTTCCACCTGGAGGCAAACAGTCATGCCTCCCGGCCTTGGCCGCTGGGGAAAAAGCTTGTGCAATCAGGGATCAGGCCTGCCCTCGTAAATGCCCGATTGTTTTTGTCGGGTATTTGCCTACAAAAAAGTAAAGCGGCATTGATTCAGGCTGTCAGGAGGCAGCCCCCTCCTGGAGGAAAGATCATGAAAAACGTCCATATCGACTATCCGGGCACCGCCCCCGATTTCAAACGCGCGAGCCAGCTGGCCAAAGGCATTGCGTCAGAGAGCGAGATGCGGCAGCCCACCATCGTGTCCTGGCATCAGCACAGTAACCAGCACATGTCCCCCTACTATGACGGCGCCAACCCCGATTCCTGGTGGAAAAAATACGGCGAAGGCAACGGCGGCAAGCTGGAAGTCAGCGTGGGGGATGAATACGATTTCGTCATGATGGACTCGCAAGGCTACGAAACCCTGGGCGAGATGCCCCTGCGCAATCTGTCGGACGAATCCGGCAACCAATACCTGTGCTTTACGCCCACCCTGGAGGCGTGCATGTATCTGGACGGCTGGCTGGCTGATCAATTCTGAGCCCGGCTTGGGTGGAGGGTTTCCCGGGCGGGATGCCGCCGGGAGCGGACGATGCCCGCGCTGGTGAGTGATGGCGACGCAGTAGGTCATGGCGTGGAAAGTCTTGTCAGTCGGCCTTCATTGCGCCTGTTTTCGGCTTTTGGCTTAACAGCAGTTGCTCCGCGCGCGCGCCCAGATACACGTACAGACCCAGCCCGACCAGCAAGCCGACGGCAGCCGCCATCATCCACACGCCGTCGAGCACGCGCTCGCCGTCGCCTACCGCGGACTTGAACATCAGCAGCAGGCCTTCGATCGACACCGCGATCAGGATGGCCGCCATGAAGCGCGTGATCGTGCGCCGGGTCGAGCTGTGGCGATACACGTCCTTGTGCATCAGCACTTCCTCTTCGAGGATGGTCTTGCCGAGATCGAACACCGCCAGCCCCAGCGTCAGGAAGATGATCACGCCGAACGGCTTCAGGTGCAGGTCCGCCGCGCCGCCGGCTGCGGTGAATATGTCGATCAGTTCGCGCAGCGCGGCGTAGCCCAGCAGCGCCACCACCGCGAAAAGCCCGGCGACGATGACGCTGTACACCCCCTTGAAAAACGGCACGAAGCGCTTGCGCGAGGCATCGCCCATCAGGAAGGCCACCGCTTCGGCAAGATCGATGTCGAGCACCAGATAGCCAGTGCCCTGGCCGCCGCTTTGATTGGAGTGGGCGATGCGCACGATGGCGGTGATGCAGAGCAGGCCGCTGGCGTTGGAGAGGTACGGCGCGGTGATCGCCACGCCGTCCGGCTGGGCATGCGCCAGCACGAAATAGGGGCGCTGGGCGCGGCTGGCGCCCAGCCCCTGTCCCCCGGCCGGGTGCCCCCTGCGCACTGGCAGGTTGGGCGTGATCTGCACGCCTGTGGCGTCCAGCAGATAGAGCAGGTCGACGAAGGGGTAGTGCCGGCCGGCGCAGCGCACTGCCTCGTTGCGCGCGCCGGCGTCGTCGAACAGCGCCGGGCTGGCAATGCCCGTGACGATGGAGGCGATCAGCTCGTAGAGCGCGTGCCGGTATTCCTCATGCCGTTCGATGACAGCGAGATAGCTGGGGCTCGCCATTGTGCGGTCAGGCCGCCTCCTGCGGCCGCATCTGGATGCTGCAACAGCATATCGGCGCCAGGCTGCACTCGCTCGCCTGTCTGCAAACGGACAGCCTGTCCGGAAATGTGGTGTGTCTCATGGGCAGGTTACTTTCCAAACCAGCGCGCGCTGGGCGCGTCCAGAAATTCACAAGCAGGCAGGTAATGGCTGCCGTCGCAGGAAAAATTCAGCCCGACCATACCGTTGATGAGGTTGAGCGAACCGGCGCGCAGGTATATCTGTTCATCTGAAAAACGCAGGATGCGGAACATTTCCAGCACCGGACGGATGTGCTGCGGCGCCACGACGGCCTTGACCGGGTAGTGGGTCGGCGGACAATCGTGACAGGGCGTGGCATTCAGCAACTCGTCCACCGACAGCACCCGATAGCGGTGGGGGTCGGTGTACAACCACAGGGTGACCCGGCTGCTGGAGAAATGCAGTTTGGCGTGGAACACGCCGTGCTGGCACATGAGCTTTTCGATCTGGGCGATGGTCTCGTTGAACTGGTCGTCCATCGCGGAGCGTATGCGGCATTGCTCGAACAGCCCGCCCCGGATGGCGGGATCGCCGCGGTACTGCCTCCAGTGAGAATCCGGGTCCGGCAGCATGGGATCGGGTTACGCGGCCTCCTTGGGCCGCATCTGACGGCTGTACAGGAATTCCAGCACGTTGCTGCGCAGGTCGTGATAGTACGGGTCGTGCGCCAGTTGCAGGCGGTCGCGCGGGCGCGGCAGGTCGACGCTGAGGATTTCGCCGATGGTGGCGGCCGGGCCGTTGGTCATCATCACGATGCGGTCGCTCAATAAAACCGCCTCGTCGACGTCGTGGGTAACCATGATGACCGTGCTCTGCGTCGCCGCCACGATCTTCAACAGTTCGTCCTGCAGGTGGGCGCGGGTCAGCGCGTCCAGCGCGCCGAAGGGTTCGTCCATCAGCAGCACTTTCGGCTCCATCGCCAGCGCGCGGGCAATGCCGACGCGCTGCTTCATGCCGCCGGAGATTTCGCCCGGCAGCTTGCCCGCGGCGTGGGTCAGCCCCACCAGTTCCAGCACGGCGCTGGTGCGTGCTTTCAACTGCGCTTTCGATTCGCTGCCGCCGAACACTTTTTCCACCGCGAGGTAGACGTTCTCGAACGCGGTGAGCCAGGGCAGCAGCGAATGGTTCTGGAACACCACGCCACGCTCGGGTCCTGGCCCCTTGATTTCCTTGTTGGCGAGCAGCAGCACGCCGTCGGTGGCATCGAGCAGACCGGCGACCAGATTGAGTAGCGTCGATTTGCCGCAGCCCGAGTGGCCGATCAACGCGATGAACTCGCCCTGGTTGACGTGGAGGTCGATGCCGGTGAGGGCGGTGTACTTGCCTTTTTTGGTGTCGAACACCATCGAGGCATTTTCGATCTGGACGTAGGATTGCATCTTGATTCTCCGTGAGGGGTGAGGCGTCAGGCGTGAGGGGCGGCGTGTGTGGATTCCACCTCACGCCTTACCCCTTACGCCTCACTCATATGAAAACCGTTTGGCCAGCAGCATCAGCGCCTGTTCGAGCAGCAGGCCGACGATGCCGACGACGAAGATGGCGATGATGATGTGGGCGACGTTGAGGTTGTTCCATTCGTCCCACACCCAGAAGCCGATGCCGACGCCGCCGGTGAGCATTTCGGCGGCGACGATCACCAGCCAGGCCACACCGATCGCCAGCCGCACGCCGGTCAACACATAGGGCAGCACCGCCGGGAACAGGATTTTGGTGAATACCTTGAATTCCGACAGATTCAGCACGCGCGCGACGTTCATGTAGTCCTGCGGGATGCGCTGCACGCCGGCGGCGGTGTTCAGCACCATCGGCCAGATGCTGGAGATGAAGATCACCCAGATCGACGCCGGCTCGGCCTTCTGCAGCACCAGGAGGCCGATCGGCAGCCAGGCCAGCGGCGACACCGGGCGCAGGATGCTGATGATCGGCGACATCATGCGGCTGAGGAAATCGAAGCGGCCGATCATGAAGCCGAGCGGGATCCCCACCGCCGCTGCCGCGCCGAAGCCGATGCCGACGCGGTACAGCGAGTTGAGGATGTTCCAGCCGATGCCCTGGTCGTTGGGGCCGTTGTCATAGAACGGGTCGGAAAACAGCACCACCGCGGCGTCCCAGGTTTCGGCCGGGCCGGGGATGGACTTGTTGGTGTTGGCAATCAACGCCCACAAGGCGACGAACAACAGCATGCCGAGCAGCGGCGGGATGGCGTTCCTGAACAGGTTCGCCGTGCTTTCGAGGAAGCGCTTTCCCGACTCGGTCTCGAAATAGGGCGTGCGGCGAACGGGTGCGTCGTACGCAGGGAGGGCTTCGGTTCCCGGTGCCTCCATCACCTCGGACAGGCTTCGGTCATTCAATGTGACTGCACTCATGCTAATTCTCCATTACTGTGTGGTTCGTCATTGCGTACATGGACGCGAAGCGGCGCGGCATACGATTCCGCATGGCCTTCAGGCCATAGCGGATCGGAGTCCTTTAGGGCCATCCGGCTTCTAGCCAGGCACGCTTCTGGATCGCCACGCCTCGCTCGCGATGACGTTTCCAGAGGCTAGGCCTTGATCTTGAAACTGTCGGCGTACTTGGCCGGATTCTTGCCGTCCCACACCACGCCGTCGATCAGCTTGCTCGCACGCATGTCGGACTTCGGCAGCGGGGTGTTGGTCATCGCGGCGGCGGCCTTGTACACGTCGATGCGGTTGACCTTCTTCGCCACCGCCAGATAGTCCGGATGCTCCTTCAACAGGCCCCAGCGCTTGTGCTGGGTGAGGAACCACATGCCGTCCGACAGGTAGGGGAAGCCCACCGTGCCGTTGTTGTAGAACTTCATGTAATTGGGGTCCGCCCACTTCTTGCCGTTACCGTTGTCGTATTGGCCGAGCATGCGGTCCTCGATCGAATCGAAGTCGGTGTTCACGTAGGACTTGGCCGAGATGATCCTGGCGACTTCGGAGCGGTTGCTCATGGTGTCGATGTACTTCGATGCGTCGAGAATCGCCGCCACCATGGCGCGCGCGGTGTTGGGGTATTGCGCGACGAAGTCGGCGGTGGTGCCCAGCACCTTCTCCGGGTGGTCCTTCCAGATGTCCTGCGTGGTGGCGGCGGTGAAGCCGATGTTGTCGCGGATCGCGCGCGCGTTCCACGGCTCGCCCACGCAGAAGCCGTCCATGTTGTCCACGCGCATGTTGGCGACCATCTGCGGCGGCGGCACGGTGATCACCTTGGTCTGCGTGAACGGGTTCACGCCGTGTGCGGCGAGCCAGTAATACAGCCACATCGCGTGGGTGCCGGTGGGGAAGGTCTGGGCGAAGGTGTACTCCTTCGGCTCGGCCACAATCAGCTTGGCGAGTGATGCGCCGTCGGTCACGCCCTTGGCCTTGAGTTGATTCGACAGCGTGATCGCCTGGCCGTTGTGGTTGAGCGTGGCCAGCACCGCCATGTCCTTCTTCGGCCCGCCGATGCCCATTTGCACGCCATAGATCAGGCCATACAGCACATGCGCGGCGTCGAGTTCGCCGTTCACCAGCTTGTCGCGTACCGCCGCCCACGAGGCTTCCTTGCTGGGGGTGATGGTGAGCCCATATTTCTTGTCGAAGCCCTTCACCGAGGCCATCACCACCGACGCGCAGTCGGTCAGCGGAATGAAGCCGATGTTGAGGTTGGGTTTTTCAGGTGCGTCGGAGCCGGCGGCCCAGGCGCCCTGGCGCACGCCCGGCGGCACCAGTGCCATCAGGGCGGCGGCGACGGACAGTCCGGTGGTCTTTTTCATGAAATCACGCTTGCTCTGGTCTTGTACGAGGGGTGTGTCCTGGGTGTCGCTCACGGTGTGTTCTCCAAATAAAAAGGCGTCGCCTTCAGGGCGGACGCCTTTGTCCATAAATGAATAAATTTGACGGTCACGCTGAAAGCCACATCGTTGCGACTGTTCAGTTCAGGTCAAGCAACCGCCGTGCCAGCTGTAAAAGGCCTTGTACTGCATGGGTTTGTGCGGGATTCGACTTCGCGTTGCCCCAACCGGGCGTGTCGTCATGCACCCCCGCGGTGCGCGTTTTTCCTATTGCGCACCAATCAGGGCTGGACTCATCAGGCCAGCGGCTTTTGCAGAATCTGCCGCGCAATGTCCGCCAGCTTCAGGCCGCGATCCATCGCTGCGCGCCGCATCTCGCGGTACACCTCGGGCTCCGACGCACCGGTCTGCTTGATGAGCAAGGCCTTGGCCTGGTCGATCAGCTTGCGCTCCGACAGTTCAAGGCGCGTCTGCTCCAGCTGGTCGTGCAGCGCCTGGAATGCCTCGAAGCGCGACACCGCCACGTCGAGGATGGGTCTGAGACGAGAGGGATCAAGCCCGTCGACCACATAGGAGGTCACCCCCGCCTGCGTCGCCGCCCGGATCGACGCGGCGCTGCCGTCGCCGGTGAACATCACGATAGGGCGCGGGCAATCCTGGTTCGCCACGCAGATATGCTCCAGTGTGTCGCGGTCGGGCGAGTCCTGCGCAATGATCACCACGTCCGGCTGCAGCGCCTGGATCTGCACATCCAGACTGCGTGCCGAATTGAGCGTGGCCGCCACCACGCAGCCCGCCGCTTCCAGCGCAGGCACCAGCATTGCCAGCCGCTCGGGCTGATTCTCAACAATCAATACACGCATGTTTTTTCGGTATCCGATGCACCCCAAAAAAGGCGGCCTCCGCAGAGGCCGCTAAGTCGGAGGAGACTGCCTGAGCAACCGGGCCTTGCGGTTTGGGTGCTCGGTTGATATCTAGCAGGGGTCGTGCCAGGTATAATAGTGTTTAATTATCAAACACTTATTAGTTTTTGAGGCGTGCGAGGCGCGGGTTGGGGTGTACGCTTGTGGTGCATGGGCGGGGGATTGAATCAAAACGGGGCGTTGTGTGTCGCTGAGCGCAGCGAAGCAATCCAATCCGGTCAGGCGCGAAGCACGCTTAGGGGTTAAACCTCCGCAGAAGTATTGACCGTTGGCCGGGCTACCCCCGGCCAACGCACCTCAGCTCACTGACACGCTCAGTCGCAGGCTTCCAACTCACTTGCACCGCATCTCCGGCGTCAACTTCATCCACTTCATCAACCAGTTTTTCGCCCGCTCGCGCGCATGCCGCGTGGCGATCTTCTCCTCCGGCGTCTGGTCCGGACGAAAGTCGAACGCGCGCCGTGCCATCGGATATTCCTGCCATTCCACCGGAACGCCGCGTTCCAGCAATGCGTAGAACGCACGGCCGCCGTTCATCCGGCGCAGTTCGTAATCGGCGTCGCCGATGAGGTAGAGCACCGGCGTCGTGATCTGCGCCACTTCGGGCGCGACGCTGAACAGCTGTTCGGGTTCGGGGGCGTTGGGGTTCTGCATGTGGCCGTAGTAGCTGACGATGGCGGCGATGTCCTGGCCGCGCTTGGCGGCCAGCCGGATGGCGTAATACGGGCCGCGCGACAGGCCGACGATGCCGGCCTTGCCCTTGCAGGCGTTGGGCAGCGACTTCAGGTAATTCAGCCCGGCTTCGACGTCCAGTTCGGTTTCGGGGTTGTGCGCCGAGGGCCAGCGCTCGATGAAGCGGCCGCTCTGCCAGTCGGGGGCGACGACGAGGAAGCCCTGCTCTGCGAGTTCGCGCACGTGGGCGCGCTCGTCGCCTTCGTAGCCGCGCTTGGCGTGGATGAACAGCACCGGCGGGAAGGGGCCCTTGCCCGCGGGGGTGGCGACTTCGACCGGCACTTCGGAGCCGTCAGCGGCCTTGATCGTGGTTTTGCTCAGTTCGATATTGTTGGCAAAGGCTGGCGTGCCCATTGCCGATGCTAAGATGACGCCCGCAATGGCGAGTCCTTTCATGGTGTTCTCCAGTGGTTTTTCTGGTGCGTATTCTAGGCTCGCGCACCTGGTTTCCTGCGCAGTCAAAAAGTACCCGTCAGGGGATGGTGGCCCTGCAGGGCATTGCAGCCCCATATTGCACGAATCCCCTGAAGGGCAGCCATTCCCGTGAGCGTTTCCCTCGACGAACCGGCGATTCCGCCGCGGCTGCAGCGGCCGCTGGCGGCGACGTGGATTTCGCTGGGCCTGCATGCGGCCGTGATTGCGCTGGTTCAGGTGGCGCCTCCTGCGTCGACGAACCCGGCTGAATCCGTGATCGAGGCGCGGCTGGTGTCGACGCACGCCGCGCCGCCTGCAGCGGAAGTGGAAACGCCGGAAGACACCCCGAAAGCAGTGCCGCTGCTTGCGCCGAGTAAGACGGCGGAGGCGCTGCCGGTGACCGAGCCGGTTGCGCCGCCTGCCTCGCCGCCACAGCCTGCGGCAGCACCGCCGGCTGCGGCTGCGGCGGCGCCGGCCGCGACGATCACCACTTCAGTCGATCTGACCTATTACAGCGCGCGCGATGTCGATGTGCATCCGCGCGCGCTGCGCGAGATCGTGCCGGACTATCCGGTGGACGCCGACCGCCAGCAGCTGTCTGGCAAGGTGCGCCTGCAGCTGAAGCTGGAGGCCGATGGCCGCGTCAGCGACATCGAGATCGTCAGTGCCAACCCCGCCGAGGTATTCGACGAGTCGGCGATCAGGGCGTTTCGCGAAGCGCGCTTTGCGCCGGCGCAAAAGAACGGCCGTCCGGTGCGCGCGCTGGTGCTGATTGAGGTGGTGTACGACTGGGGGGGGCGGCGCTAGGTCAGAGCCGGGAACCGGGCGTCATTCGACGCGGCGGGCCGGCCGCCAGCGCTTGAGCGTGAGCGCGTTCGTCACCACGCTGACGCTGGAGAACGCCATCGCGGCGCCGGCGATTACCGGGCTCAGGAAGCCTGCTGCCGCGAGCGGAATCCCGACCACGTTGTAGATGAAGGCCCAGAACAGGTTCTGCCGGATCTTGGCGTAGGTGCGCCGCGAAATATCGATGGCGTCGGCCACCAGCGCCGGGTCGCCGCGCATCAGGGTGATGCCGGCGGTGTGCATGGCGACGTCGCTGCCGGAGGACATGGCGATGCCGACATCGGCGGCAGCGAGCGCAGGCGCATCGTTGATGCCGTCGCCGACCATCGCCACCGTTTTCCCGGCGGTCTTCAGTTGGCCCACCTGGGCGGCCTTGTCCGCCGGCAGCACCTCGGCCAGCACGCGGTCGATGCCGAGCGCCGTGGCCGCCGCCTGTGCGGCGCCGCGGTTGTCGCCGGTGAGCATGACGGTGGCGATGCCGCGCGTCTTGAGCTTGGCCACCCCGGCGGCCGCAGTGGATTTGACCGCGTCGCCGAACGCCAGCAGGCCCAGCGCGCGGCGGTCGCTGGCGCGCGCCAGCCACGACACGCTGCGGCCGGCGGCTTCCTGTTCCGCCGCGACGGCATCGAGTGCGGCGGTGTCGACATCGTTTTCCTGCATCAGCCGGCGGTTGCCCAGCCAATACTGCTCGCCTGCCGCCTCGCCGGCGATGCCGCGTCCGGGCAGCGCCTGCTGCGCGCGCGCGGCGCGCGGCGCGACGCCTGCCGCAGTGGCCTCGGCCAGCACGGCGCGCGCCAGCGGATGCTCGCTGCCTGCCTGCAGGCCGGCGGCAATCGCCAGGATTTCATTCCGATCAAAGCCGTCCGCCGCCGAGCAGACCGCGACATGCGGGGTGCCGTCGGTGAGCGTGCCGGTCTTGTCGAACACCACGGTGGTGATCCGGTGCGCCAGCTCCAGCGCTTCGGCGTCCTTGATCAGGATGCCGTGGCGCGCGGCCACCCCGGTGCCCGCCATGATCGCGGTCGGCGTGGCGAGACCGAGCGCGCACGGGCACGCGATCACCAGCACCGCCACCGCGTTGAGGATGGCGGGCTCAAAGTTGCCGCCCAGCGCCCACCAACCGACGAAAGTCGCCAGCGCAATGAGCATCACCACCGGCACGAACACCGCGCTCACCTTGTCCACCAGCCTTTGGATCGGCGCCTTGGCGGCCTGCGCGTTTTCCACCAGGCGGATGATGCGCGCCAGTGTGGTCTCGGTGCCCACCGCGGTGGTGCGCGCGACCAGCACGCCGTGCGCGTTGATGGCGCCGCCGGTCACCTTGTCGCCCGGCTGCTTGTCGACCGGCAGCGACTCGCCGGTGAGGAGGGATTCGTCGACCTGGCTCGCGCCTTCCACGATCTTGCCGTCCACTGGCACGCGCTCGCCGGGGCGGATCACCACCAGGTCGCCCACCTGGATCGCGTCGATCGGCAGGTCGCGGTCGACGCCGTCGAGCCGCACGCGGGCGGTGAGGGGACGCAAGGCTTGAAGGGAACGTATCGCTTCGGTGGTCTGGCGCTTGGCCTGTGCTTCCAGCAATTTCCCGAGCAGCACCAGACTGATCACCACCGCCGACGCCTCGAAATACAGGTGCATGGCGTCGGCGCGGGTCAGCAGCAGATACACGCTCAATCCATACGCCGCGCTGGTGCCCACCGCCACCAGCAGGTCCATGTTGCCGCTGCCGGCAACGAGCGCCTTCCAGCCGGCGCGATAAAAGCGCGCGCCCAGCCAGAACTGCACCGGCGTGGCGAGCAGCCATTGCAGCCAGCCCGGCAGCATCCAGTGCGCGCCGATCAGGTTGCCGAACATGGGAACGGCCAGCGGCAGCGACAGCCCGATCGCCAGCGCCACCGGCCACCAGTCGGGCAGCGCGCGCGCCGGCGCAGACGTTTCTGCAGCCTGCGGCAGCTGCGCGCCGTAGCCGGCGCGCTCCACGGCGGCAATCAGCGCGGCCGCCGAGGTGCCCCGCACCCGCTTGACTGTCGCCTGTTCGGTGGCCAGGTTGACGCTGGCCTCGAGCACGCCGGGTATCTTGGCGAGCGCTTTTTCCACCCGCGCCGAACAGCTCGCGCAGGTCATGCCGGTGATGGCCAGGGTGAGGGATTCGGTGGGCACGCTGAAGCCGGCCTTTTCGATGGCGCGCCGAACCGACGCCGAATCGGTCTCCCCCGAAATCGTCGCGGTCTCGGTTGCCAGGTTTACCGTCGCGCCGGTCACGCCCGGCAGTTGCTTGAGCACTTTTTCCACCCGTGCCGCACAGCTGGCGCAGGTCATGCCATGGATGCCGACAGCGAGTGGGGAAGTGTTGGAGGCGTTCATCATGGGGCCCCGATTAGATAGGGCAACAAGGGGCAAGGTTCAAGGGGCAAGGCAAGTCCTCGCATTCAGCGGCGGACGGTGGTCAGCGGGAAGTCCTTCGGCAGCAGCACCCACATGCGGCCGCGTTGTTTCATGCGGCCGGCGAGTTCGCCCGCCTCGTAGCCGAAGCCCCAGAAGAAATCGGCGCGCACGCCGCCGCGGATGGCACCGCCGGTATCCTGTGCCATCACCAGTTTATTCATCGGCAACGGCGAATTGGGCTGGGTGGTGGCGAGGAAGACCGGTGCGCCGAGCGGGATGAAGCGGGGATCGACGGCGATCGAGCGGCCGCCGGTCAGCGGCACGCCGAGTGCGCCGAGCGGACCGGCGAGGCCGTCGGGCAGTGGGCGGAAAAACACGAAGCTCGGGTTGCTGGCGAGCAATTCGGGCAGCTTGTCGGGATTTTTCGCGCCCCACTCCTTGATGCCCTGCATCGACGCCTGTTCCAGTTTCAGTTCGCCGCGTTCGACCAGCAGCTTGCCGATCGACTGGTAGGGATGGCCGTTCTGGTCCGCGTAGCCGACCCTCATATGCGAGCCGTCGGGCAGCTCGATGCGTCCCGAGCCCTGAATCTGCAGGAAGAAGAGGTCGACCGGATCTTCGGCCCAGGCGATGGGCTTGCCCTTGAAGGCATTTCCCTTGCCGTTGGCGGCGTCCTCGATTTCCTTGCGGGTGGGATAGGGCACCAGCTTGTTGCCGGCCAGCCGCCCGCGCAGCCGCAGGTTTTTCAGTTCCGGATAGACGCTCGCGAGGTCCACGCTGATCAAGTCGTCCGGCGCGGCGTAGAGCGGGTAGCGTGCACGCTCGGTGCGCACGCGGTCGCCCTTCAGCAGGGGCTCGTAATAGCCGGTGACCATGCCTTCGACGCTGCCGTCGTCCGCAGTGGCCTGCCAGGGCTGGAAACGCTGCTCGAAAAATGCGCGCACGGTGGCGTCGTCGGGTGCGGTCATCGTCGCCGCCTCGGCGCAGACCGACTGCCACGCGCTGCGCTTGACCAGCGTGGAGCAGCTCTGCAGAAAGGCGCTCCAGCTTTCGCTGACCGTATCTTCCTGCCAGAAGGCCACCGCAGCCCAGTCCACCGGCTTGAGCGTAGGCCAGGCTGCCGCCGGCGTGGGGAGCGGGGCGGGCTGCACGGCGGGCGGGGCCGGTTCGGGCGTCGGGGGGGCGGGCGCAGGAACGGGCGTCGGGGTGGGGGCGGGCGGTTTCGCCGTGGGGAGCATCCCACAGGCGGACAGCAACAGGGCGAACAGCCACGGGCTTGCGCGTAACGGTATCACGGGAGAAGATGGCTCAAATCGACAACACGCGTCGAGTATAACAATGGAGAGACCGCTTTAATGGAAACTCAGGGACTGGGCTGGCTGCTGCTGGAAGCCGGCATTGCGCTGGGATTGTTCGTGTTCATCGTGTGGTGGACGATGAAAAAGTGAGGCGGCCGGGCGCGCATCATGGCGACCCTCGCCTTTCCCGGCATTCGAACCACCGCCGCATCAATTTATAGAGGTTTCCCATGGCTGGACAACCCGAAATCACCAACATGGCGCTGTTCTGCGATTTCGAGAACATCGCACTCGGCGTGCGCGACGCCAAATACGCGCAGTTCGACATCAGGAAGGTGCTGGAACGCCTGCTGCTCAAGGGCAGCATCGTGGTGAAGAAGGCGTATTGCGACTGGGACCGCTACAAGGAATTCAAGGCGACCATGCACGAGGCGGCGTTCGAACTGATCGAGATTCCCCACGTGCGCCAGTCCGGCAAGAACTCGGCCGACATCCGCATGGTCGTCGATGCGCTCGACCTGTGCTACACCAAGTCGCACGTCGACACCTTCGTCATCATCAGCGGCGATTCGGACTTCTCCCCGCTGGTGTCAAAGCTGCGCGAGAACAACAAATACGTGATCGGGATCGGGGTGAAGGACTCGACCTCGGACCTGCTCAGCGCCAACTGCGACGAGTTCATTTTCTACGACGATCTGGTGCGCGCCCAGGAAGCCAAGAAGAAACGCGTCGAGAAGAAGGCGCCGGCCGCCAAGCCGGCTGCCAGCACAGCGAAGGGCGCCGGATCGCGAACCGAGGAAGATCGCCGCCAGGGCGCGCTTGATTTCCTCGTCGAGACCGTCGAGGCGCTGATTGCCGAGCGCGGTTCCGACGAAAAGATCTGGGGTTCGATGGTCAAGACCACCATGCAGCGCCGCCGCCCGGGATTTACCGAATCGGCCTACGGCTACCGGTCATTCCGGGAACTGGTGGAGGACGCGCAGAAGCACAGGCTGCTGGCGATGGTGCGGGACGAGAAGTCCGGGCAATACACGATCCGGCTGGCGCCGGCCGAGGAATAGAACCGCTGCAGCCCGCCGGATTTAATGCAAGACGCGCGGCATCGACAGCGTGAACACGGGAATCTCGGCGTCGAACTTGTTGCCGTCTTCCGCCACCATCTGGTAGCTGCCGCGCATGGTGCCGACCGGCGTGGCCATTGCGGTGCCGCTGGTGTATTCGAAGCTTTCGCCCGGCCGCAGCAGGGGCTGTTCGCCGACCACGCCGAGGCCCTTGACTTCCTGGGTGACGTTCTCGGCGTCGGTGATGATCCAGTGGCGCGAAATCAGCTGTGCGGCCACGGTGCCGGTGTTGGCGATGGTGATGGTGTAGGCGAACACGTAACGGTCGGCCGAGGGATCGCTCTGCTCGGCCAGGTACGCCGTGTTGACGCTGATGCTGATGTGGTATTTCTTGCCTTCGGCCACGGTTCTGCTCGACGGGATGGAATGCGCTGAGTGTAACGCAAGGGCGTGGCGGACTGTTAAAATGGCCGGGTTTTCCCAAAATTCCCGGAGCCTCCCATGACTTACCGCATCGCCCCGTCCATCCTCTCCGCCAACTTTGCCCGGCTTGGCGAGGAAGTCGACAACGTGCTCGCCTCCGGCGCCGACATCGTCCACTTCGACGTGATGGACAACCACTATGTGCCCAACCTCACCATCGGCCCGCTGGTGTGCGAGGCGCTGAGGAAGCACGGCGTCACCGCGCCGATCGACGTTCACCTGATGGTGAAGCCGGTCGACCGCATCATTCCCGATTTTGCAAAAGCAGGGGCGACCTACATTACCTTCCACCCGGAAGCCTCCGAGCACGTCGACCGCACCATCGGCCTGATCAAGGAAAGTGGCTGCAAGGCTGGCCTGGTGTTCAACCCCGCCACCCCGCTCGACGTGCTGGAATACACGCTCGACAAGCTCGACATGGTGCTCTTGATGTCGGTCAACCCCGGCTTCGGCGGCCAGAAGTTCATCCCCTACGTGCTAGACAAGGCGCGCAAGGTGCGCAAGATGATCGACGACCGCGGCCTCAGCGTGAACATCGAGATTGACGGCGGCGTCGGCCCGGCCAACATCGCTGAAGTGGCCCGCGCCGGCGTCGACACCTTCGTTGCCGGCTCGGCCGTGTTCGGCGCCGCCAGGGACAGCGACCCGCAGCGCTACAACAGCATCATCGCCGCAATGCGCGCGGAGCTGGCGAAGGTCTGAACTGCAGGGGTCAGGGGCCAGGGGACTTCGTGCTTCGCGCCTTTTGAATTTGCGCGGCCGTAGGCCGCACCTTCCCTGATCCCTGCCCCCTGAATCCTGACCCCTGAAAAAAATGAACTTCCCCCTCCCGATCAAAGCCGTCGTCATCGATCTCGACGGCACCCTGCTCAACACCGCGCCGGATCTGGCGCATGCCGCCGAGCTGATGATGGCCGACCTCGGACGTCCCTGCCCGTCGCTGGAAACGATTTCCACCTACATCGGCAACGGCGTGTCGCGGCTGGTCAAGCGCGTGCTCACCGGCGAGATGGATGCCGAGCCCGATGCGGCGCTGTTCGAGCAGGCCATCGCCTCGTATCAGAAGCATTACGGTGAACATGTGTCGCTGCATTCGCGCCCCTTCGGCGGCGTGGTCGAGGGCCTCGACGCCTTCAAGGCGATGGGCCTGCACATCGCCTGCATCACCAACAAGGCGGCGCAGTTCACCCATCCGCTGCTGAAGGACACCGGCCTCATCGACTATTTCGAGCTGATCCTGTCCGGCGACACGCTGCCGAAGCGCAAGCCCGACCCGCTGCCGCTGCTGCACGCCTGCGAAGTGTTCAAGGTGAAGCCGGCCGAACTCCTGCTGATCGGCGATTCGCTCAACGACACCCAGGCCGCGCGCGCCGCCGGCTGCCCGGTGTTCTGCGTGCCCTACGGCTATAACCGCGGCCGCCCAGTCGCCGAGCTCGATCTGGATGCGGTAGTGCCGACGCTCGCCGAAGCGGCGAAGATGGTGGTGAGAGCGTGAGCGTAAGGGGTGAGGCGGCAGGGGTGAGGCGCGACGCGAGCGCAGGTGAGCGCTGGCGATTGCGCCGCGTTGCCCCGCTGCTCCTTACCCCTCACCCCTTACTCTTCACGCGAACATGACTGAACAAGAATTCTTCGACCTCGCCCGCCAGGGCTACAACCGCATCCCGCTGGTGCGCGAAATGCCGGGCGACCTGGAAACGCCGCTGTCGGTGTATCTCAAGCTCGCCAACGCGCCGTATTCCTATCTGCTCGAATCGGTGGTGGGCGGCGAGCGCTTCGGCCGCTATTCCTTCATCGGCCTGCCGGCACGCACGGTCATCCGCGTACGCGCGCATCTGCTGACGCTGGAAACCGCCGGCCGGGTGGTCGAGGAGCACAGCCTGCCCGATCCGCTGGCCTTCATCGCCGCGTATCAGGCGCGCTTCAAGGCCGCCCCGGTGAGCGGGTTGCCGCGCTTTACCGGCGGGCTGGCGGGCTACTTCGGCTACGACACCATCCGCTACATCGAGAAGCGCTTGTCGGCCACGCGCAAGGACGACGTGCTGCACACGCCCGACATCCTGCTGATGCTGACCGAGGAACTGGCGGTATTCGACAATCTCGCCGGCAAGCTCTACCTCGTCACTCACGCCGACCCGATGCAGGCCGACGCCTATTCCCAGGGCCACCTGCGCCTCGCGGCACTGGCCGAACGGTTGCGCGCGCCGGTGCACCTGCCGGCCGAACCGGCGGTGGCGGCGGACGAGCCCAAATCGGAGCTCGGCGAAGCCGAATTCAAGGCGGCCGTGCAAAAGGCCAAGGACTACATCGCGGCGGGCGACATCATGCAGGTGGTATTGAGTCAGCGCATGTCGCGGCCGTTCAAGGCCTCGCCGCTGTCGCTCTACCGCGCGCTGCGCGGGCTCAACCCCTCGCCCTACATGTTCTATTACGACTTCGGTGGTTTCCACGTGGTCGGCTCCTCGCCCGAAATCCTGGTGCGGCTGGAGGGCGACACCGTCACCCTGCGCCCCATTGCCGGCACCCGTCCGCGCGGGCTGACGCGCGAGGACGACCAGCGCCTCGCCGAGGAACTGCTGGCCGATCCCAAGGAATGCGCCGAGCATCTGCAGCTGCTCGATCTCGGCCGCAACGATACCGGGCGCGTGGCGGTCACCGGCAGCGTCAAAGTCACAGAGAACATGCAGATCGAGCGCTACTCGCACGTCATGCACATCGTCTCCAACGTCGAGGGCAAGCTGAAGCCGGGCCTCACCGCGCTCGACGTGCTGCGCGCCAGCTTCCCCGCCGGCACCGTGTCCGGCGCGCCCAAGGTGCGGGCGATGGAAATCATCGACGAGCTGGAGCCCTCCAAGCGCGGCATCTATGCCGGCGCGGTCGGTTATCTCGGCTTCAACGGCGACATGGACCTGGCGATCGCCATTCGCACCGCCGTGGTCAAGGACCAGACGCTGTTCGTCCAGGCCGGCGCCGGCATCGTCGCCGACTCCGTTCCCGAGAGCGAGTGGACCGAAACGCAGAACAAGGCGCGCGCGATCGTGCGCGCCGCCGAAATGCTGCAGACCTGAACCGGGCGGCCGGAACCGGGAAGGGAAACGAGGGGGCGGCAACGCCCCCTTGTCTATTGGTGCGCCCGGCAGGGCGCACTCACTTGGAGGTGGAAGTCCTCTACACACCCGGCAAGGGGAAGCGTTAGCCGAACGGCAAGGGTGTCCGTCGCGAGGCGGAATCTACCGGTGCGCCGCAGTCAAAATGCTGGCCTGAC
>CAMTWC010000042.1:0-19562 GCA_947085345.1 uncultured Gammaproteobacteria bacterium
GAGGTCGCTGCCCAGCTTTGCGGTCAGCTTGTTGACCAGGATCTGCTTCTGCGCGTCGTTGGCCTCTTCCACCGCGTCGAGCACGCGCAGCGGGATGCCGTTTTCCTGGCCGGTGCGGCGCAGTGCCTGCACGTCCTTGGGGAAGCACGAGCCGCCGTAGCCGCAGCCGGCATACAGGAAGTGATAGCCGATGCGCGGGTCGGAGCCGATGCCGTGGCGCACCTGCTCGATGTCGGCGCCGAGTTTTTCCGCCAGTACGGCAAGCTCGTTCATGAAGGAAATGCGCGTCGCCAGCATGGCGTTGGCGGCGTACTTGGTGAGTTCGGCGCTCTTCACATCCATCACCGTCAGGCGGTCATGGTTGCGCTGGAACGGCGCGTAGAGCTGACGCAGCAGCTGGGTGGCGCGCTCGCTGTCGGTGCCGATGACGATGCGGTCTGGCTTCATGAAGTCGTCCACCGCCGCGCCCTCTTTCAGGAATTCCGGGTTGGAGGCGACGTTGAATTCGATTGCGACGCCGCGCTTGGCCAATTCTTCCGAAAGAGCGGCCTTCACCTTGTCGGCGGTGCCCACCGGAACGGTCGATTTGTCGACCACCAGCTTGTAGCCGTCCATGTGGCGTCCGATGTTGCGCGCGGCGGCCACCACGTATTGCAGGTCGGCCGAACCATCCTCGTCCGGCGGCGTGCCGACGGCAATGAACTGGATCTGGCCGAATCCCACCGATTCCTCGATGTCGGTGGTGAAATGCAGCCGGCCCGCGGCGACGTTGCGCTTCACCATGTCTTCCAGCCCCGGCTCGTAGATCGGGATGCCGCCGGCCTTCAGCGTTTCGATCTTGGCCGGATCGACGTCCAGGCACAGCACCTCGTTGCCGACTTCCGCCAGGCAGGTTCCGGTAACCAACCCGACATAGCCCGTTCCAATGACCGTGATTTTCAAAGCGTCTTCTCCCTAAGAATTCTGTATGTCGGATTGAATCTGTTTGAGCGCGGCCAGCGGGTCGGCTGCGGCCGTGATCGGTCGGCCAATCACCAGGTCGGTCGCCCCGGCACGCAAGGCCTCCGCGGGCGTCATCACGCGGCGCTGGTCGCCCGCCTCGGCACCTGCGGGGCGGATGCCCGGCGTCACCAGACGGAAACCGGTACCCAGATCGGCGCGCAGCATGGCTGCTTCCTGCGCCGAGCAGACCACGCCATCGAGTTTGCAGGCTTGCGTCAGACGCGCCAGGCGCAACACCTGATCGGCAGGCGCATCGGCAATACCGACTTCACCCAGATCGTCCGCACCCATGCTGGTCAGCACCGTCACCGCGATCAGGAGCGGCGGCGGCGTCAGTCCGGCAAGCGCTTCCTGCGCCGCCGTCATCATGCGGCGGCCGCCCGACGCATGGACGTTCATCATCCACACGCCCAGCCCCGCCGCCGCGCGGCACGCGGCCGCCACGGTGTTGGGGATGTCGTGGAATTTCAGGTCGAGGAACACCTCGAAACCGCGCGCCACGAGCGCGCGCACCAGTTCCGGCCCCGCCACGGTGAAGAGTTCCTTGCCCACCTTCAGCCGGCACAGCGCCGGATCGAGCCGTTCCACCAGCGCCAGCGCCGACGCCGCATCGGCATAATCCAGCGCGACAATTATTTTATGCGTCATCCCCACCCTTTATTCCCTGTCCCCTCGATCCTAACGCCCAGCCCCTCACGCCTACCCCTCGCCCTCGCGCCGCTCGGGATCGAAACTGTCCCACCGCCCGCACGCCGGGCAGCGCCAGAAAAACTGCTTGGCCTTGAATCCGCAGCTGCCGCACTGGTATCGCATCATGCGCTGGCTGTGCGATGCCACCAGGCTTTTTTCCACTTGCAGCAATTCGCGTTCGTCGGGATCGGCATTGATGAGTTGCGCTTCCAGCAGGCGATCCAGCGTGCGCAGGCTGGGGTTGCGGCGCAGTTCCTCGCGCGCCAGCTGGCTGGCTGCGGCCGCGCCTTCGGCTTCGGATACCGCGAGGTACAAGGCGTTGAACACGTCCTGCGACGGCTGCCTGGCATACAGCGCACGCAGCCACAGCACGCCTTCCGCCAGCCGCCCCAGTTGGCGATAGCTGCCGAACACGCGATCGACCACCAGCGCCATGTGCGCCGCGCTCTGCGTTTCGACCAGGCGCCAGTCGGTAATCGCGGCCTCGTGCCGGCCAGCGGCCGCGTCGAGGTCGCCCGCCATCAGGTTGGCGCGCACCGACTGGCGGTTGGCCGACAGCGCCTGCTGCAGATGCTCAGCGGCAGCGTCTGGATTGCCCTTCGCTGCTTCCAGCAGCGCCAGTTCGCAATGAAAGTGGGCGATGTCGGCATTGAGCGGCTTGCTGGTGTCCTTCTCCAGCAGGCGCGCGGCGTCGATGGCCTTTAGCCAGTCCTTTTCCTGCACGTAGATTTCCAGCAGGTAGGTGCGCGCCAGTCCATGCTGCGGCGTTTCCAGCAGCTTGCCGAACACCTGCTCGGCGCGGTCGAGCAGACCGGCCTTGAGGTAATCCTGGCCCAGTTCGCTCATCGCGCGCAGGCGCTGATCCTCGGCCAGGCCTTCGCGCTCCAGCAGGTTTTCGTGCATGCGGATGGCGCGGTCGATCTCGCCGCGGCGGCGAAACAGTCCGCCCAGCGCAAAGTGCAGGTCGATGGTTTCGGGTTCGAGTTTGACGACTTCGAGAAAGGCCTCGATGGCCTTGTCGGGCTGCTCGTTGAGCAGGAAATTCAGCCCGCGGAAATACGAATTGGGCAGCGCGCGCGATTCGGTCACCACCTGGCGGATGTCCACCCGCGCCGCCAGCCAACCCAGCGCAAAAAACAGGGGGAAGGCCAGCAGCCACCAGAATTCGAATTCCATGGGTCAGACCACGCTGATATCGGTGGCGGGATCGTGCTCGGCTGCCTGCGATTTTTTCGCCGCTTCGCGGCGCAACCGGAACAAGGTCGGCAACAGGGCCAGTAAGCCGGTCAGTGCACCCAGCACAAACGCCAGCCCCAGCATGACGATCAGGGGCGCCTGCCACAGATAGCCCAGGTAGGAATAGAAAATCACGGAATGGCTGTTTTTGAGCGCAAACCCCAACACCAGCAGAAACACCAGCAATTTCGCCAGCAGGCCCAGATAGTGCGTGAAATTTTTCATGTTTATGCGCCAGGATATGGGGGCATTTTACCCGCGCGGCGCCAATCGCCAAAGAAAACGGCGCCTCGCGGCGCCGTTTATTGGTCTTGCTGTCCTTGCCTGCTGCCTACCCGCGGGGGGCAGGCCGTGGTTGTAAAGACGCTAAAGCGTCAACAACCACGCTCAAAGCGGAAAATCCACCCGGTCGCGCAGTTCCTTACCCGCCTTGAAGTGCGGCACATACTTGGCAGGCACCTGGACGCGCTCGCCCGACTTGGGATTACGCCCAAGACGGGCAGGACGGAAGCTCAGGCTGAAACTGCCAAAGCCGCGGATCTCGATCCGCTCGCCGCGCGACAGGTTCTTCGCCAGCGCGTCGAGGATCGTTTTCACCGCCATCTCGATATCCGCAACCGAAAATTGCGAGTGCCGCGCTGCCAGTTGAGCAATCAGCTCGGACTTGGTCATGACTTACTCGGCGTTCTTGTTGTCGAGTTTGGCTTTCAGCAGCGCGCCGAGGTTGGTCGAACCGCTGGCAGCCGCTGCGGATTCGGCGGCGAATTTCTTCATCGCGGAATCCTGCTCGGTCATGTCCTTGGCCTTGATCGACAGGTTGATCACGCGGTTTTTGCGATCGACGTTGATGATCATGGCTTCGATTTCGTCGCCTTCCTTGTAATGGCTGCGCATGTCTTCGACGCGGTCGCGCGAAACCTCGGATGCGCGCAGGTAGCCTTCCATGTCGCTGTCCAGCTGCACGGTGGCGCCCTTGGCTTCCACGGTCTTGATGGTGCCCTTGACGATGCTGCCCTTCTCGTGGCCCGTCGCGAAGCTGGTCAGCGGATCGCCTTCGAGCTGCTTGATGCCGAGCGAAATGCGCTCGCGCTCGAGATCGATGCCCAGTACCACGGCCTCGACTTCCTGGCCCTTGCGGAAATTGCGCACGGCTTCTTCGCCGGGCACGTTCCACGACAGGTCGGACAGGTGAACCAGGCCGTCGATGCCGCCCGGCAGGCCGATGAAGACGCCGAAGTCGGTGATCGACTTGATCGCGCCGGAAACCTTGTCGCCCTTCTTGTGGTTCATCGCGAAGTCTTCCCACGGGTTCGACTTGCACTGCTTCATGCCGAGCGAGATGCGGCGCTTGTCTTCGTCGATGTCGAGCACCATGACTTCGACTTCGTCGCCCAGCTGCACCATCTTGGAGGGGCTGACGTTCTTGTTGGTCCAGTCCATTTCGGAGACGTGCACCAGGCCTTCGATGCCCTCTTCGATTTCGACGAACGCGCCGTAGTCGGTCAGGTTAGCGACCTTGCCGAACATGCGGGTGCCCTGCGGGTAGCGGCGGGCAATGCCGACCCACGGATCGTCACCCAGCTGCTTGAGGCCGAGCGAAACGCGGTTCTTCTCGGTGTCGTAGCGCAGGATCTTGGCTTCCAGTTCCTGGCCGACATGCACCACTTCGGAGGGGTGCTTGACGCGGCGCCAGGCCATGTCGGTGATGTGCAGCAGGCCGTCGATGCCGCCCAGGTCCACGAACGCGCCGTAGTCGGTGATGTTCTTGACCACGCCCTTGACGATGGAGCCTTCCTTCAGGTTTTCCATCATGGCTTCGCGGTCGGCACCCATGGTCTCTTCCAGCACGGCGCGGCGCGACACCACGACGTTGTTACGCTTGCGGTCGAGCTTGATGACCTTGAATTCCATTTCCTTGTATTCGTAGGGCGTGGTGTCCTTGACCGGACGCATGTCGACCAGCGAACCCGGCAGGAAGGCTCGCAGGCCGCCCACCAGCACCGTCAGACCGCCCTTGACCTTGCCCTGCACCATGCCGGTGACGATCCGACCTTCGTTCATTGCGGCTTCCAGATCGAGCCACGCGGCCAGCTTCTTGGCGCGCTCGCGCGACAGCTTGGTGGCGCCGAAGCCGTCCTCGATCGACTCGATGGCGACCGACACGAAATCGCCGACCTTGGCCTCGATTTCGCCCTGGTCGTTCTTGAATTCCTCGATGGGAATCAGGCTCTCGGATTTGAGGCCGGCATTCACCGTCACGAAATTGTGGTCGATGCCGACGATTTCGGCGGTGATGACTTCACCCTGGCGCATTTCCTGATGCTCGAGGGATTCCTCGAACAGGGCGGCAAAGCTTTCCATGGAAGCGGGGGCGGCAGAAGCGGTAGCAGTAGACATAAAACCTTCAGTCCGTCGGTGAGGACGGGGTTAGTTGCACATCGCCAGCCTGCGGGCGCAGGACCGGCACGAGACATTAATTACCCTGTTTGCCGCGCGCCTTACATAAAGCGTAGTGCGCCAGCACCGCCTGCACCGCCGACTCGATACCCATGTGGGTCGTGTCGAGCAACAGCGCATCGGCTGCGGGTTTCAGCGGCGCCACGGCGCGGGCCGTGTCGCGCGCATCGCGCGCCTGCATATCAGCAACAAGGGCGGGGAGATTAGCAGAGTTCCCCTTTTCGATCAACTGCTTATACCGCCGCTCGGCGCGCGCCTCGGCGCTGGCGGTGAGGAAGACCTTGGCCACGGCGTCGGCGAACACCACGGTGCCCATGTCGCGGCCGTCGGCCACCAGGCCGGGCGCCTGCCGATAGGCGCGCTGGCGGTCGAGCAGGGCCGCGCGCACCGCCGGCAGGGCCGCCACTTTCGATGCGCCCTCGCCCACCGCCTCGGCGCGGATGGCGTCGGTGACGTTTTCCTCCGCCAGCCACACTGCGCCGTCGTGGAAGGTGGCCGGCAATGCCGCCGCCAGCGCCGCCACGCCCGCCTCGTCGTCGAGTGCCACGCCGTGCTTCATCGCCGACAGTGCAGTCAGCCGGTAGAGCGCGCCGCTGTCGAGAAAATGGAAGCCGAGCACGGCCGCGACCCGTTCGGCCACGGTGCCCTTGCCCGAGGCCGAGGGGCCGTCGATGGCGATGACCGGGATGGTGGTTGCGGGGCGCGTCATTGGGCGATCCCCGCAAAAATCTTGAAATACTCCGGGAAGGTCTTGTTCACGCACGCCGGGTCGTTGATGCGTATCGGTACGCCGCCGAGCGTCACCAGCGACAGGCACATCGCCATGCGGTGGTCGTCGTAGGTGTCGATGACGGCGTTGGGGATCAGTTTTTCCGGCGGCGTGATACGGATGTAATCCGCGCCTTCCTCTACCGTCGCGCCGACCTTGCGCAGCTCGGTCGCCATCGCCGCGATGCGGTCGGTTTCCTTCACCCGCCAGCTGGCGATGTTCCGCAACGTGGTCGTGCCATCGGCGAACAGCGCCGCCACCGCCAGCGTCATCGCGGCGTCGGGGATGGCGTTGCAGTCGAGGTCGATCGCCTTCAGGCGGTCATCTCTTGGCGCAGACGCCTCGATCCAGTTCGGCCCCATGTCGATCTGCGCGCCCATTTGCGCCAGCGCGTCGGCGAAGCGCACGTCTCCCTGCACGCTGTCACGGCCCACGCCCTGCACCCGCACCGGGCCGCCGCCGATCGCTCCCGCGGCGAGAAAATACGACGCCGACGAGGCATCGCCCTCCACCCAGATTTCGCCGGGGCTCCGGTAGCGCGCCGCGGCCGGCACGCCGAAGCGCTGCCAGCCATCACGCGCAATCTCCACGCCAAAGCGGCGCAGCATCGCCAGCGTGATGCCGATGTAGGGCTTGGAAATCAGCTCGCCCACAACTTCGATCGTGGTGTTGCGCTGCCGCAGCGGCAGCGCCATCAAGAGACCGGTGAGGAACTGGCTCGACACATTGCCGCGCACCTCGGTGGTGTCGCCTGCAATCTCTGCGGGATGAATCTTCAGCGGCGGAAAACCTTCCTCGCCAAGGTAGTCGATGCGCGCGCCCAGCCGCCGCAAGGCGTCGACCAGATCGCCGATCGGCCGCTCGTGCATCCGCGCCACGCCTTTCAGCACATACTCGCCGCCCGATAGGGCGCACGCGGCGGTCAGCGAACGGAACGCCGTGCCGGCATTGCCCAGAAACAGCTCGGCCCGTTTTACAGGAAAGCCAGCCACCGGAAACACGCCGCCCACGCCCGTGATCTCGTAGTCGTCTGAATCGCTCACCCGCGCCACGCCCACGCCCAAGGCGCGCAAGGCGTCGAGCATGACCCGGGTGTCGTCGGAATCGAGCAGCGCACGCACGATCGTCGTGCCCGTCGCCAGTGCCGCCAGCAGCAGCACGCGATTGGAAATGCTTTTGGAACCGGGCAGGCGCACCGTGCCGCGCGCCGCGCTGCTTGCGGGTAAATCGAGAAATTCCATCAACGTCTTGTGTGTATCCAGTGATTACGCGCCGCGCGGGCGCGCGAAAAAATAGCCAGCAAGGCCTCGGCATCCTCGGCTGACACCGCGCTGCGCAAGGTTTGCAGGGCAGCGAGGTAGGCGTCCAGCTCGGCCAGCAGGGCTTCGCGGTTCGCCAGCGCGATGTCGCGCCACATCTCCGGGCTGCTACCTGCGATACGGGTGAAATCACCGAAGCCGCTGGCGGCAAAGCGGAAAAAGGTATCGCCGTCGGCGCGCTGTGCCAGTTCGTCCACCAGCGCGAACGCCGCCAGATGCGGCAAATGGCTGACCGCCGCGAACACGCGGTCGTGCAGATCGGCGTCCAGCGTCTCGACCTGCGCCCCGGCCGCTTCCCACAGCGCCTTGACGGTGGCGAGCGCGTCGGCGCGGGTGTCGGCTTGCGGCGTCAGCACCACTTTCTTGCCTTGATACAGATCGGCGCGCGCGGCGGCCGGACCGCTCTGCTCGGAGCCGGCAATCGGGTGGCCCGGCACGAAATCGGCAAAGCGGTTTCCAAGTGCCGCGCGCGCCGCCGCGACGACGCTGGCCTTGGTGCTGCCGGCGTCGGTGACGATGGCGCCGGCCTTCAGGTGCGGTGCAAGCTGTTTCAGCACGGCTTCGGTCTCGCCCACCGGCAGCGCCAGCAGGATGCAATCGGCCTGGCCGGCCTCGGCCCAGTCGACTGCGCGGTCGATCAGACCGAGTTCGCGTGCGACGGTGAGCCGCGCGGGATTGCGGCCGACCCCCAGCACCTCGCGCACCGCGCCGGCCTGTTTCAGGGCCAATGAAAGGGAGCCGCCGATCAGGCCGGTGCCGACGATGGCGAGCGTGACGGCGATCACAGGCAGGCTTTCCGACCGCCAGGGTCAGGCCGTGGTTCTAAAGCCGCTGTCCCAAGGGATACACCTTCGGATAAAGCGGCAAGAACCACGCTCAGGGCGTCGAGAAAGCGGGCGTTCTGCCCGGCCAGCCCGACCGATACGCGCAGGAACTCGGGCAGGCCGTAATTGGCGACCGGGCGCACGATGACGCCGCGCTTCAGCAGTTCGGCATTGATGCGCACGGCGTCGCCGACTTTCGCCAACAGGAAATTGCCTTTCGACGGCACGGTTTCGATATTCAATTCGGCCAGCCCGGCAACCAGCTGCGCCATGCCGGCGCTGTTGAGCGCATAGCTGCGTTCCAGGAATTCGACATCGTCGAGCGCGGCCTCGGCTGCAGCGAGCACGGGGGCATTGACGTTGAAGGGATGGCGCACCCGGTTCAGGAGGTCGATGACATCGGGATGTCCCAGGCCGTAGCCAACGCGCAGGCCGGCGAGCCCATAAGCCTTGGAAAAGGTGCGGCTGATCAAGAGGTTGGGGAAGCGCGCCAGCCAGGCCGCGGTGTCGCAGCGCTCGGCCGGCGACAGGTATTCGCCGTAGGCTTCGTCCAGCACCACCAGCACCTGCGGCGGCACGGTCTCGAGGAAGGCCTCGATCTCCGCCCACGGCAGGAAGGTGCCGGTCGGGTTGTTGGGGTTGGCGATCCACAGCACGCGCGTGTCGTCGCGGATCGCCGCGCGCATCGCAGCAAGGTCGTGGCCATAATCCTTCGCCGCCACCGCGATGCCCTGCGCACCCACTGTCTGCGTGGCGATCGGATACACCGCGAAGGCGTGCTCCGCATACACCGACGAGGTGCCCGGCGCCAGAAAGGCGCGCGCCGCCATGTCCAGCACGTCGTTGGAGCCGTTGCCCAGCACGATCTGTGCGGGTGCGACGTCCCACTTTTCCGACAGCTTCGCCTTCAGCGCAAAGCCCGCGCCGTCGGGATACAGCGCCATGTCGACCAGCGCGTCCTGCGCCGCCGCCAGCGCGCGCGCGCTGGGGCCGAGCGGGTTTTCGTTGGACGCCAGCTTGACGATGTCGGCTTCGGCAAGCCCCAGTTCACGGGCAAGTTCGGAGATGGGCTTGCCGGGCTGGTACGGGGCAATCGCACGCACGTTCTGCGGCGCTAAATCACAACAGTTCATGACGAGGCAGCGGGGTAAGAGCCGAGAATCTTGAGAAAGGCGGCGCGCGCCTCGATTTCAGCCAGCGCGGCGGCCAGTTTGGCGTCCTCGCGATGGCCTTCGCAGACGACAAAGAACAGGTATTCCCAATTGGATGAGCGCGCCGGACGCGATTCGAGCTTGCTCATGGAAATGCCGGCGTCGGCGAGCGGCTGCAAGAGCTTGACCACGGCACCCGGTTGGTTCTTCGCGCCCATCACCAGCGAGGTCTTGTCGCGCCCGGACGGCGCCGCGTCGGTTCGCCCCAGCACCAGGAAGCGCGTGGTGTTGCTGGCCTCGTCCTCGATGCGCGTTTCGACCACGTCAAGGCCATACAATCCGGCGGCAGTCTCGGATCCCAGCGTGGCAGCATCGGGCTCCAGAGCGGCACGTCGCGCGCCTTCGCTGTTGCTGACGACGCTGACGCGTTCGGCGTCGGGAAGGTGGCGGCTGAGCCACTGCTGGCACTGGGCAAGCGACTGGACATGGCCATACACCCGCTGAATACCCCCAAGGCCGCCGTGCTTGCGCATCAGGGTCTGGTGGATCGGCAACATCACCTCGCCGCAGATTTTCAGCGGGCTGGCGACGATGAGGTCGAGCGTGCGGCCGATCGCGCCCTCGGTCGAGTTTTCCACCGGGACCACGGCAAATTCGGCGCGGCCGGTTTCCACCGCCTGAAAGCAGGCGTCGATGTCGGTCTCGGCGAGCGCCTCGACCTCATGGCCGAAATGCTTGTGCACCGCTTGCTGGCTGAAGGTGCCGGCGGGGCCCAGATAGGCGACGTGCGTGGCCTCTTCCAGCGCGCGACAGGCCGACATGATTTCACGGACCAGGCGCTCGATGGTGTCGCCCGAGAGCGGGCCGGGATTGGCTTCCCGCAGGCGCCGCACGATCTGCGCCTCGCGCTCAGGGCGGTAGATTTTTTCGCCATTCTTGGCGCGCCCGACCTGCTGGGCGATGCCCGCGCGTTCCGACACCAGTTGCAGGATGGAGTCGTCGATGACGTCGATGCGCGCACGCAGCGCGCCAAGCTCAGGGTGTGCGCACGGTGCGCTCGACGCGTCGCCCGTCATGCAGGCAGATACCTCACGACGAGCACGCCGGCGATGGCGGAAAGCTGCTGTATCACCGCAGCGGTCACGGCACTGTCGACGTCGACCAGCGTGTACGCCATGTCGCCCTTGGACTTGTTGACCATGTTGTGGATGTTGAGCCCTGCGGCAGCCAGCACCGACGAAATCTGTCCCACCATATTGGGCACGTTGGCGTTGGCAATCGCCAGCCGGAAGCTGGATTCGCGCGCCATGCTGACGTTGGGAAAGTTGACCGAATTGAGAATATTGCCGTTTTCCAGGTAGTCGGCAAGCTGTTCGGCCACCATCACCGCGCAGTTCTCCTCGGCCTCCTCGGTGGAGGCGCCGAGATGCGGCATCGCGACGACTCTGGCATGGCCCTTCAGCGCATTCGCCGGGAAGTCGCAGATGTAGGCGTGCAGCTTGTTGGCGTCGAGCGCCTCGATCACGGCGGCATTGTCGACCACGCCTTCGCGCGCGAAATTCAGCAGCACCGCGCCGGGGCGCATCGCGCTGATGCGCTGGGCGTTGATGAGGTTGCGGGTGGCGTCGACGAGCGGCACGTGGAGGGTGACGAAATCCGCCATACGCAGCACATCCTCGACGTTCTCGGCACGCCTGACCTGCGACGGCAGCCGCCATGCGGCATCCACCGTGATCGCGGGATCGAAGCCGACCACGTTCATGCCGAGCTTGATCGCGGCTTCGGCGACAGTCGAACCGATGGCGCCGAGGCCGATGACGCCAAGCGTGCGGCCCGGCAGTTCCATCCCGGCGAACTGCTTCTTGCCGGCTTCGGTCGCCTTGTGCATTTCTTCATCGGAGCCGGACAGGCCTTCGACAAACTTCAGCGCGGGCACCAGATTGCGTGCGCCCAACAGCATGCCGGCGATCACCAGCTCCTTCACCGCATTGGCGTTGGCGCCCGGCGCGTTGAACACCGGCACGCCGCGTTCCGACATTTTCTTCACTGGAATGTTGTTGGTGCCCGCGCCGGCGCGGGCGATCGCCTGCACCGACGCCGGGATGTCCATGTCGTGCATGTTGGCCGAACGCACCAGGATGCCGTCCGGATCCGCGATGTCGCCGCCGACGATGTAATGCTCCGGCAAGCGCGCCAGCCCGCGCGCGGAAATCGCGTTGAGAGTGAGAATCTTGCGCGCGTCAGCCATGGCTTTTCTCGAAGTCGCGCATGTAGTCGACCAGCGCGCGCACGCCCTCGATCGGCATGGCGTTGTAGATCGACGCGCGCATGCCGCCGACCGAGCGGTGACCCTTCAGCTGGATCAGGCCGCGTTCTTTTGCGCCCTTGAGGAAGGCCTCGTCGAGCGCGGCGTCCTTCAGGGTGAACGGCACGTTCATCAGCGAGCGGTTGTCCTTCGCCACCGGCGAGGCGTAGAAGTCGGTCGCATCGAGGGCGTCGTACAGCAGATTCGCCTTCTCGCGATTGGTCTTTTCCATCGCGGCCAGCCCCCCGCGCGCCTTCAGCCACTTGAACACCAGCCCCGCCGTGTACATGGCGAAGGTCGGCGGCGTGTTGTACATCGACTCATTGTCGGCGTGGGTCTTGTAGTCGAACATGGTCGGCGTGCCGGGAACGGTATGCCCGGTCAGGTCGTCGCGCACGATGACGATGGTGAGCCCGGCCGGGCCGATGTTCTTCTGCGCGCCGGCATAGATCACGCCAAACTTCGACACGTCGATCGGGCGCGACAGGATGGTCGACGACATGTCGGCCACCAGCGGCACGCTGCCGGTGTCCGGCGTCCAGAAGATTTCCACGCCGCCGATGGTCTCGTTCGGCGTGTAGTGCACATAGGCCGCGTTCGGGTCGAGCTTCCACGCATCCTGCGCCGGCGCGTAGCTGAAGTTCCTGTCTTCGCTCGTCGCCACCACGTTCACCGCACCGTATTTCCTGGCTTCCTTGATCGCCTTCTTCGACCACTCGCCGGTGTTGAGGTAATCGGCGCCGGCTTTGCCGCGCAACAGGTTCATCGGCACCATGGCGAACTGCGAGGACGCGCCGCCTTGCAGGAACAGCACCTTGTAGTTGGCGGGGATGCCCATCAGTTCGCGCAGGTCAGCTTCCGCATCAAAGGCGATGCCCATGAATTCCTTGCCGCGGTGGCTCATTTCCATCACCGACATGCCGCTGCCGTGCCAGTCGACCAGTTCGGCCTGCACCTGCAGCAACACATCCCTGGGCAGCACGGCGGGGCCGGCGCTGAAGTTATAGATTGTCATTTTCAGGATCTCCTCATTCCTCTTCGTTGTCGGTTTCGGCCACTTTCTCCAGACCGATCAGTTTTTCGCCCTTGTCCAGGTTGATCAAGGTCACACCCTGCGTTGCCCGGCTCATGGCGCGGATTTCCTTGACCCGCGTGCGGATCAGCACGCCGCCGGTGGTGATCAGCATGATCTCGTCGTCCGGCTTGACCAGCGTGGCGGCAACCACTTTTCCATTGCGCTCGCTGGTCTGGATCGCGATCATGCCCTGCGTGGCGCGTGCGTGGCGGGTGTATTCGGCGATCGGCGTGCGCTTGCCGAAGCCGTTCTCGGTCGCGGTCAGCACGAAGTCGTTCTCGTCTTCGGCCACCAGCAGCGAAATCAGCTTCTTGCCCTTGGCGAGCTTCATGCCGATCACACCGCGCGCGGTGCGGCCCATCGGGCGCACGTCGTTCTCGTCGAAGCGCACTGCCTTGCCGCCGTCGGAGAACAGCATCACGTCGTGGCGGCCGTCGGTGATCGACGCGCCGATGAGGAAGTCGCCCTCGTCCAGCCCCACCGCGATGATGCCCGCGGTGCGCGGACGCGAGAAGTCGCTCAAAGGCGTTTTCTTGACGATGCCGTTGCTGGTGGCCATGAACACGTAGTGATCGTCGTCGAAGGTCTTGACCGGCAAGAGCGCGTTGATCTTCTCGCCTTCTTCCAGCGGCAGCAGGTTGACGATGGGCTTGCCGCGCGCGGTGCGGCCGCCCTGCGGAACGTTGTAGACCTTGAGCCAGTACAGGCGGCCGCGGTTGGAGAAGCAGAGGATGTAGTCGTGGGTGTTGGCGATGAACATCTTCTCGATGAAGTCTTCATCCTTGGTGCCCGCCGCCTGCTTGCCGCGCCCGCCGCGCTTCTGCGCGCGGTAATCGTCGATCGGCTGCGACTTCATGTAGCCGCCGTGCGACAGCGTGACGACCATCTCTTCCGGCTTGATCAGGTCCTCCATCGACATGTCCTGCGCGTTCTCGACGATGGCCGAGCGGCGCGCGTCGCCGAACTGCTCCTGAATCTGGGTCAGCTCCTCGCGGATGATCCGGGTGATGCGCGCCGGGTTGGCGAGGATGTCGAGCAGGTCGGCGATCTTCGCCATGATTTCCTTGTACTCGCCGATGATCTTGTCCGACTCCAGATTGGTCAGGCGCTGCAGCTGCATTTCCAGGATGCGCTGCGCCTGGATCTCGGACAGGCGGTAGCCGTCGGCGTGCAGGCCGAATTCCGGCCCGATGTTTACCGGCCGCGAATATTCGGGGTCGATGCGCGCCAGCATTTCCTCGACCATCGCCGATTTCCAGGCGCGGCCGAGCAGGCGCTCCTTGGCGATCACCGGCGTTTCCGAGGACTTGATCAGCTCGACGATGTCGTCGACGTTGGCCAGCGCCACTGCCAGGCCTTCCAGGATATGGCCGCGTTCGCGCGCCTTCCTGAGGTCGAACACGGTGCGGCGGGTGACGACTTCGCGGCGATGGCGCAGGAAGGCGTCGAGCATTTCCCTCAGGTTGAGCAGGCGCGGCTGGCCGTCGATCAGCGCCACCATGTTCATGCCGAAGGTGTCCTGCATCTGCGTCTGCTTGTACAGGTTGTTCAGGATCACGTCGGCGTTCTCGCCGCGCTTCAGCTCGATGTAGACGCGCATGCCCGACTTGTCGGACTCGTCGCGCAGGTCGGCGATGCCCTCGATCTGCTTCTCGCGCACCAGCTCGCCGATCTTGATCAGCAGGTTGGCCTTGTTCACCTGGTAGGGCAGCTCGTCGATGATGATGGCCTGCTTGCCGCCGCTCTTGTCGACGTCCTCGACGTGGCAGGTGGCGCGCATCACCACGCGGCCGCGCCCGGTGCGGTAGCCGTCGCGCACGCCCGACAGGCCGTAGATGATGCCGGCAGTCGGGAAGTCCGGCGCCTTGACGATGTTGATCAGCGACTCGATGTCGATCCCGGGGTCGTCCAGCAGCGCAAACAGCGCAGTGCAGATGTCGGTCAGGTTATGCGGCGGGATGTTGGTCGCCATGCCCACGGCGATGCCGGACGAACCGTTGATCAGCAGATTGGGAATCTTGGTCGGCATCACCAGCGGCTCATGCTCGGAGCCGTCGTAGTTGGGGCCGAAATCGACCGTTTCCTTGTCGAGGTCGGCCAGCAGCTCGTGCGCGATTCTCGCCATGCGCACTTCGGTGTAACGCATCGCCGCCGCGTTGTCGCCGTCGACCGATCCGAAGTTGCCCTGACCGTCGATCAGCGGGTAGCGCAGCGAGAAGTCCTGCGCCATGCGCACCATGGTGTCGTACACCGCGGTGTCGCCGTGTGGGTGGTATTTACCGATGACATCGCCGACCACGCGGGCCGACTTCTTGTAAGCCTTGTTCCAGTCGTTGCCCAGCTCGTTCATTGCGTACAGCACGCGGCGGTGCACGGGCTTCAGACCGTCGCGCACATCCGGCAGCGCGCGCCCCACGATCACGCTCATCGCGTAATCGAGGTACGAGCGTCGCATCTCGTCTTCGAGGCTGACCGGGAGGGTTTCCTTGGCAAACTGTTCCATAACCGGCTTTTATTTATCAGGCTTCAAAGCCCGCGATTTTAGCATGGCCGGCCGCCCCGTCAGACTTTGCCAAACCGCGGCCAAACAACGAGAATGCAGGCCACCATGAAAGCACCCGCCGATCTCGTTCTCCTGCCGCAATGGGTGGTGCCCGTCGAAACAGAAGGGGCCCTCTCCGATCACGCCGTCGTCGTGCAGGACGGCCGGATTCTCGACGTCCTGCCCGCCGATGCCGCCCAGGCCCGCTACGCCGCCGCGCAGACGCTTGCCCTGCCCGGCCAGGCGCTGATCCCCGGCCTTGTCAACCTGCACGGCCATGCCGCGATGTCGCTGTTTCGCGGTCTGGCCGACGACCTGCCGCTGATGGACTGGCTCAACCAGCGCATCTGGCCCGCCGAGAAACAACACGTGTCCGACGCCTTCGTGCGCGACGGCACCCTGCTTGCCGTTGCCGAAATGCTCGCGGGCGGCATCACCTGCTGCAACGACATGTATTTCTTCCCGCAGGCGGCCGGCGAAGCCTTCCTGCAGGCCGGCATGCGTGCGGCGCTGGGCTTGATCGTGCTGGAATTCCCCAGTGCTTACGCGGTGGACGCCGACGACTATCTGGCCCGTGGCCTTGCCCTGCGCGACGAACTGAAGGACGAGCCGCTGCTCTCCTTCACCTTCGCGCCGCACGCGCCCTACACCATTGCGGACGCCACTTTCGGCCGCATCAACACCCTGGCCGAGCAGTTGGGCCTGCCCATCCACATCCACATCCACGAAACCGCCGACGAAATCCAGCATAGCCTGACGCAATACGGCGTGCGCCCGCTGGAACGGCTGGCGCGTCTGGGCTTGCTCGGGCCGAACTTCATCGGCGTTCACGCCGTGCACGTCAACGACGTCGAAATCGAACTACTGGCGCAGCACGGCTGCCACGTGGCGCACTGCCCGAGTTCCAACCTGAAACTCGCCTCCGGCATCGCACCGGTGGCCCAATTCGCCGCGGCGGGCGTCAACCTCGGCTTCGGCACCGACGGCGCCGCCAGCAATAACCGGCTCGACCTGTTCGCCGAGATGCGCCTGGCCGCCCTGCTGGCCAAGGGCACCAGCGGCATGGCCACCGCCCTGCCCGCCGCCGCCGCGCTCAAAGCCGCCACGCTCGACGCCGCGCGCGCACTCAACCTCGACGACCGCATCGGCAGCATCGTTCCCGGAAAGCGGGCCGATCTGGTTGCGGTCGACCTGCACGCCCTGTCGAGCCAGCCGGTGTTTGACCCTATATCGCACCTGGTTTACGTTGCCGGGCGCGAACACGTCACCCACGTCTGGGTCGACGGCAAGCTGAAACTGAATGAACGCCGTCTGGTCGATATGGACACTGACGACCTGAACGCCCGCGCCGCCTACTGGCGCACCAAACTGACTTCCTGAGGCCCGCCATGAGCAACGTCGACGCTGCCGAGATCGCCAAATTTTCCGAACTCGCCCACCGCTGGTGGGACCCCAACTCCGAATTCAAGCCGCTGCACGAAATCAACCCACTGCGCCTGAAGTGGATCGACAGGCTGGCGCCGCTTGCCGGCAAGAAAGTACTCGACGTCGGCTGCGGCGGCGGCATCCTGGCCGAGGCGATGGCGGGCGCCGGCGCCACGGTCAGCGGCATCGACCTCTCGGAGAAGGCACTCAAGGTCGCCAAGCTGCATCTCTTCGAATCCGGCAAGACAGTCGACTACCAGCTGGTCTCGGCCGAGGATTTCGCTGCCGAACACGCCGGCGAATTCGACGTCGTCACCTGCATGGAAATGCTCGAACACGTGCCCGACCCGGCCTCGGTCGTCGCCGCGTGTGCGCGCCTGCTCAAGCCCGGCGGCTGGGTATTCTTCTCGACGCTCAACCGCAACGCCAAGAGCTACCTGTTCGCCATCATCGGCGCCGAATACCTTCTCAAGCTGCTGCCGCGCGGCACCCACGACTACGCCAAGTTCATCCAGCCCGCCGAGCTCGCCCGCATGGCGCGCGAAGCCGGGCTGGACACGCAGGAACTGATCGGCATGACCTACAACCCGCTGACCAAGATTTACAAACTTGAAGCGGACACCGGCGTCAACTACCTGCTGGCCACCCGCCGTGAGGCTTGAAGGCATCAAGGCGGTGCTGTTCGACCTCGACGGCACCCTGATCGACACCGCGCCCGACCTCGGCTACGCGCTCAACCTGCAGCGGGCGCGCCATGGCCTGGCGCCGCTGGCCGATGCGGTCATCCGCCCGCAGGCTTCGCACGGCGCGCGCGGCCTGTTGGAGGTCGGCTTCGACCTGCATCCGGACGATCCGCGTTTTGCGCACATGCGCGAAGAATTCCTGCAGCTGTACGCCGACAACATCTGCCGCCATTCTCGCCCCTTCCCAGGCATCCTCGACTTGCTCGCCGAACTCGAAGCACGGCAGCTGAAATGGGGCGTGGTCACCAACAAGCCGGCGCGCTTCACCGAGCCGCTGATGTCCATCCTCGACCTCGCCGAGCGCGCCGCCTGCATCGTCTCCGGCGACACCTGCCAAGAGCCCAAGCCGCATCCGGCGCCCATGCTCGCCGCCGCCGAACTGTGCGGCGCCCTGCCGGGGCAGTGCCTGTACCTGGGCGACGCCGAGCGCGACATCCAGGCCGCCACAGCCGCCGCGATGCCCGCGCTGGTCGCCGCCTGGGGCTATCTCGACGCCAGCGACCAGCCGGGTACCTGGGGCGCCTATGCAGAGATCCGTCACCCGCTCGAAACCCTCGGCTTCCTGGCGCCCTGAACATGGCCTACAGCCTTCTCAAGCAGATACACCTCACCACCATCGTCATCACGCTGACGCTGTTCGTCCTGCGCGGCGTCTGGATGATGGCCGACTCGCCGCGGCTGCGGGCGCGCTGGGCGCGCATCGTGCCGCACCTCAACGACACCCTGCTGCTCGCCAGCGGCATCGTTCTCGCAGTGCTGATCCGGCAATACCCGCTGGTGAACGGCTGGCTCACCGCCAAGTTTTTCGCCCTCATCGCCTACATCATGCTCGGCACGATCGCCCTCAGGCGCGGCAGAACCAAGACCCAGCGCGTCGTCGCCTGGGTCGCCGCCCTGCTGGTGTTCGGCTACATGGCGGCGGTGGCAGTTGCGCACGATCCCTTCCCCTTCATCCGCTAGAACAGGCGAAGGATTTTCGCCATGACCGGAACTTTCCCGCCGGCCCACCCTCTATGCGGTACACTTGTTGCAGCAACACATGGGGGCCGACCTGGCTTCGACGTGGGTCGCAAAGCAGCGTAGGGCATACCGAGGGTCAGAGCACCTCGTAAATCCAACTGAAAAACTTTAGTCGCAAACGACGAAAACTACGCCCTGGCCGCTTAAGGTCCAGGACTCACACTAGCCTGTTCATGGGCTAGGCCGGGTCAAACCGGCAGTGAGTTAATTTTCATGAAATCGCGTTCATCCGGGTCGCTTGGGTGAGTGCTAAATCCAAGGCGACTCGGCAAAATCCAGCCTGTTCGGCGGGCGTGATCGAGCTTAAAACCAAAACACCGAACTAAGTATGTAGAACTGCCTGTAGAGGGCTTGCGGACGGGGGTTCGATTCCCCCCGGCTCCACCATTCCCAAAAGCCCGAACCCGTTTCGGGCTTTTTTACGCCCGCCCGGAACGCCAGTGTGGGCGCGCCTGCGCGGGTTGGCCTCGCGCGCGCCACCCTGCACATTCTTGGACTTTTGGCCCTCCCTGACCTCTCCGTTCCCTGTTTTTCTCTGCTTGCCTCGCGTGACCTTCCCCCGAAAAAACGTCTTCCAAGGGTGACATAAAATCGCAGTCACATTGGAAAGGAAGACGATGAAGATACCGAAGCAGGAATACACGACCGAGTTCAAGGAGCTGTCGGTCAAGCGCGTGAAGGCAGGTCAATCAATTGGGTCGGTAGCCAAGGATCTCGGGCTGATCGAGCAAACGCTGCGCAACTGGGTTAAGGCAGCCGATGCCGGGAAGCTGAACGGCGCTGGCGGCAAGGTGGTAACGCCGGAGCAGATGGAACTATCCAGGCTGCGTGCCGAAAACGTCCGGCTGAAGCGGGAGTGCGAAATCCTAAAAAAAGCGGCGGCGTACTTCGCGAGAGATGTGCAGTGAAGTACGCCTGGATTGATGCGCAACGCGAGGAGTATGGGGTGGATGAGATGTGCCATGTGCTGGCTGTCAGCGAGAGTGGCTATCGAGATCGGAAGA